>CAJPQU010000039.1 GCA_905372875.1 uncultured Schwartzia sp.
CTCTCCGCCACCCGCGGCCACAGTGCCGCAGGAAAGGGACGTGCGTCGTCTCCCACCACCATCGCCACATCGAAGGCCTGCGTCGGCAGCAGCAAATCTTCATATCTCATTTGCCAGCTGGCTGTTGTCTCCCCATTTGCTTCCCCCGCCGCAAAACTTTCCTCACCGCTTTGGGGCGTGTGATCCCCTCCCCGCAGGCTCGGCTCCGTCACGCAAACGAGTCGATTGCCCGGATGGAATTCCGCCATCATCGAAGCTAATATTTCCGCCAGGAGGCTTTCCGGGGCTGCGCCCAATAACAGGAAGCGATGAGGGCGATATTTTCCCAGCAATTCTTTCAGCGCCAAGAGTACCGCCGCTTGGTACGCGGTCTCTTCGGGAGAATCTCCCAAAAGCCCCAGTCTCTTGGCAAGGCGCGCCATAAACGAGTCCTCGGCCCGACATTCCCCCCGTTCATTCAACAGGCCGAAAAGCCCCACCGCACTGCGATTCGCGAAAACATCTCCCGTGTCCCAGAGCGTCGTCGTCCCCTCATCTCCCGTCAATACCCAACAATTCCCCACGCTCCTCACTCGGTTCACGCCCGATCCCCTCCTTCCCACAAAAGATAATGAAGCCGCCGAATGATCCGCGTAAAGTCAAAGGTCTCTCGCCCATACGCCATCGCCCGCTCGCCGCCCTGCCAAATCCGCGCTTCATCGCCAAGCAGCCGTGACAGCAACGTCGTCAGCGCTGCTTCATCGTCGATGGGAAATATCTCGCCGCAAGCGCCGCCGTCCACCATATCCGAAGACGCATCCACATCGGAAGACACCATGTAGCAGCCGCCAAAAAGAGCCTCAGCAACCACATTGGGCATCCCTTCTTTAAAGGACGTCAGGGCGAAGACCTTTGCTCGGCGATATTCCTCAAAGAGACGTTCCTTATCCCGAATCAGGCCGGTAAGCACCACCCGCTTTTCCAGATCGGGCCGTTTTGTCAAAAATGTCCGAACCAATTCCTCAAATGCCGGCTCCACATTTCCCACAAAACGCAATGTCCACGAAGGAAACGCATCGGCTACGGCTGCGAAAGCTGAAAGGAGCAGTTCATGCCGCTTTTCTGGACTGCCAATCCGCCCCACGGTCACAATCCTGTTTTCTTTCACCGCAAAATCCACCGCCAAATCTATCCCGTCAAAATTGTAAAACCCGTTGGGAATGTACTCTACCCGACAGGGCCATTTCGCGGCTAAATACCGCTGTATGCGTCGGCAACTCGCCCCCACTACGTCACAGTGAGCGAGAAATCGGCGAAAGGATGGCGTATTCCACGGCAGCCGCTCCATCCACACCCCATTGGCATCCAATTCCAAATAGACCCGGCCATCAGGACGAAGTGCCCGGTATCGTTCCAACGGTGCGGCATAATAATATTCCTGCGGACCATGCAGAACCAACACATCAATATCCGACGCACGTTCCTCGATGTAGCGAACCACATCCGGCCCGTCAGGATCGGCAATAAAATCCATTTCTACCTCGGGCAGATAACGATCATGTGACGGATACGGCCCGCTATTGCCACCAGCCATAATCGCTCGAAAGCCGTACATCTTATGAAACAGCAGCGGCACAATACCGCAGTTCTTCGTAAGCTGCGCATCCACCCATCCCGGCGAAGTCGCCAGACAGCAAATCCCTGGAACCTTGTCTCTCATCAGCCGCCCTCCCTTGTTGCCCTGAATGAACTTACAGCAAAGCGGCCCCGATGCGTAATCGAGACCGCTTGATCGTCAGTGCCAGTTACCGCTTTCAAAAGCCATGACGGCGGCTAACACGGAGCCGGCTACACACCGCGCCTTGTCAGAGATCGTGTAGCAGCGGCCCGGATCGCTGGCCCCGTCCACTTCAGCCACCACCATCCCCGGCTGCACCGGGCAGTCATCATGGATAAGCCCCCGCAGCACCCCGGCAAAAGGCGCGGTCAGGAGCATTTTTTGCCCGTCATCGGTGCAGATATCGGCGATGGGATCGCCGGGACGAAGAACATTGGAAATCGTCCGCGGGCTTTTGAATCGTCCTGCGGCAGGCGCCAGCAGCAGATTGGCTTTAGCCGCGCCAGCACAGCGTTTTGACGCCCACCCGTCACGAATGATCCGCCCTAAATTATGTCCCCGCCGCAATTCTATCACGCAGTCCACATCGCGACGGGCACAGTACCCGCTGCCCAATCCGATGCTGAAATCCGCCGATGATGCGGTATGAGCCTCAGGCATATACCCCGCAATGGCGTTGATCAAAATGTGCCGCCGAAAGCGCCTGGCACATTTCCCTTCCGGGTCGGCCATCATGACGATCTGCCCCGCCCGCAGCCTGTCATCTGCGTCCTTGATGCTGTCCGCGCGGTAGCAGGTCACGCGCTCCACCGTTTTTTCCCCTTCATACATGGCGTCAGCGAAGGATACTTCCCGCCGCACCGCCGCCGGGTGCGCCCGTTCCAGCAGCAAAATTTCAAAGCCCGCCATGTGAAGATAATGGGCTGCCGCCGTCGCCATCTCGCCGCCGCCGCGGATGATGATCATGCGCTTCATGCCCTGCCTCACGCTCCCCTGTCCGTCGTTTTTTCCTTTTTCCCTTTAGCTCTTCTAATTCGACAAAACTCCGAGGCTTCCTTCCCCATAACGAGAAAAAACGTTCCTCGGAAACTCATCACCGCCAGCCGTGGCGGCGCTTCCAGTCCTTGATTTCCTTTAGCCGCTGTTTGAAACGGCCCTCAACCCCCTCTTCGGTAGGTCGATAGTATTCCCGGCCCCGCAGAGAATCGGGCAGGCACTGCATATTGGTCAGCTTATTCGGCGCGTCATGGGCATACTGATAGTTCGCACCGTAGCCCAAATCCTTCATCAGCCGTGTAGGCGCATTGCGGATGACCAGCGGCACCGGTTCATCCAACATGGTGAGGGCGTCCCCCTTCGCCGCCAAATAGGCCGCTTCCATGGCATTGGATTTAGGCGCCACAGCCATGTATACGGCGGCTTCGGTGAGATGGACGTTGCACTCGGGCACCCCAATGAAGTGACAGGCCTGATAGGCAGCCACCGCTAATTCCATCGCCCGGGGATCAGCCAATCCCACATCTTCCGCCGCAAAGCGCAGAATGCGCCGGGCGATGTAGAGGGGATCTTCCCCCGCTTCCAGCATCCGCGCCAACCAATAGACCGCTGCGTCCGGATCGGAATTGCGCATGGATTTATGAAGGGCGGAAATGAGATTATAATGCTCCTCTCCCTTTTTGTCATAAAGGAGCGACCGCTTGGAAAGGCATTGCTCCAGCGTCTCCCGCGTGACCGTCGTCACCCCTTCCGCTTCATCGCCATTCAGGATGGCCATTTCCAGCGTCGAAAGCGCCATGCGGGCATCCCCATTGGCAAAATTGGCCACCATCTCCAAAAGCTCCGAGTCCATCACGATTTTCTGCCTGCCAAAGCCTTTTTCGTCCCGGAGCGCGCGCTTTAAAAGCGCCGTCAGATCTTCCGGTGTCAACGCCGAAAGAACAAATACCTTACACCGGGATAAAAGAGCGCTGTTGATCTCAAAGGACGGATTTTCCGTAGTGGCTCCGATGAGAAGAATGCTGCCCTTTTCCACGAAAGGCAGGAAGGCGTCCTGCTGCGCCTTGTTGAAGCGATGAATTTCGTCCACGAAAACGATGGTGCGCTCGCCGTAGCGTCGGTTCTCTTCCGCCTTCTGCATGACGGCGCGAATCTCTTTAATCCCGCTGGTCACCGCTGAAAAATCAATGAAGGACGACTTCGTCTGCCGGGCGATGATCCGCGCCAAGGTCGTCTTCCCTACCCCCGGCGGCCCCCAAAAGATCATGGAGGCGATACGATCCCCTTCGATGAGACGGCGCAGGATTTTTCCCGGCCCCAGGAGTTGGCGCTGTCCCACAAAATCCTCCAAAGTCTCCGGGCGCAGCCGTTCCGCTAAAGGCTGTGTTTCCGGACGTACCTGAAACAGCGAATCTTCGTCCATACCGTTTCGTCCTCTCTCGATGTTCACCGACACTAACCAAAGCGCGTCACGCTTCATTGATCTTATCGAAGCGGCGCTTATATTGAAGCCGTAAGACCTCCCGCCCCGCCCGCCGCTCTTCCGGCTCCGCCAGCGTTTCCGCCGCCGCCCGCCGCGCCATAAGTAAAATATCCGTATCCCGCAGCACATTGGCAATCTTAAGATCTCCCAGCCCGTGCTGCAGCGAACCGAAGAATTGCCCCGGGCCGCGCTGGCGCAGGTCTTCTTCTGCCAGCGCAAAACCGCTGGACGTTCGCTCCATCACGGCCAGGCGTTCCGCCGCCGAACCGCCTTTTCCCCCCGCCACCAAAACGCAGTAGGATTGATGTTCCCCCCGCCCGATACGGCCTCGCAGTTGATGGAGCTGCGCCAAGCCAAAGCGGTCGGCGTTTTCCACCACCATGATGGTAGCATTGGGCACATTGACCCCCACCTCAATGACTGTCGTGGCCACTAAGAGCTTCGTGTCTCCGGCGTAAAAGGACTGCATGACGCTTTCCTTCTCTTTCCCTTTTAGGCGGCCGTGCACCAAGCCGCAAGGAATATCACGAAAAATCCCCGCCGAAAGCTCCGCAAAAATTTTCTCCGCCGAGGGAAGTGCCATCGCGTCTTTATCTTCAATGAGGGGACAGACCACATAGGCCTGACGCCCTGCCAATATCTCCCGGCGGACAAAATCATAGATGAGAGGGCGACGGGACGCGTCCCGTACAAAGGTGCGCACCGGCTGACGCCCCGGCGGCAGCGTTTCGATCCGGGACACATCTAAATCACCATAGACCGTTAAGGTCATTGTCCGGGGGATGGGGGTCGCCGTCATGACCAGCATATCCGGCGTGGCCGCTCCCTTTTTTGCGAGTTCCGAGCGCTGCGCGATACCGAAGCGATGCTGCTCATCCGTGACCACTAACCCCAAGGAAGCGTAAACCACTTTATCCTGGATCAAAGCCTGCGTCCCGACGATGATGTCCGCTTCGTGAGCCGCGATCTGCGCCAGCGTCTCCCGGTGCTGTTTCGGCGTCAGCCGGCCCGAGAGGAACGCTAATCGCACCTTCGTCCCCTGCAGAAGGGAAGCAAAGGTCTCATAATGCTGCCGGGCTAAAATCTCCGTAGGGGCCATCAACGCCCCCTGATAACCGTTTTCCACCGTTTTGACGAGAGCCAAAAGGGCCAAAACCGTCTTTCCCGAACCTACGTCCCCCTGCACCAGACGCCGCATGGGTTCGTTTTTTTCCATATCGAGGGCGATTTCCCGCCACACCTGTTCCTGATCTGCCGTCAGCCGAAAGGGAAGCCCCTCGTAAACCGCCGCCACCAAGCGGCTGTTGACTAAATGGCGCACCCCCTTCTCCGCCTGTTGACTGCGCCGTTTGAGGAGCAGAAGGCCGCACTGAATGAGGTACAATTCTTCAAAGGCCAACCGCTTGCGGGCCGCCGCCAAGTCCTCCGGCACGGCGGGAAAATGCACCTGACGAAAGGCCTTCCCGCGCTCGATAAGCCTGTAACGTCGACAAATCATCTCGGAAATTACTTCGGGAAGGGCAGGACCGTCTGCCAAAACCTGTCGCAAAATTTTGCGGAAAAACGTCTGATTGAGGGATTCCGTCGCCGGATAGACCGGCAGAATCCCCCCCGAAGCCTCGGCGCCTTCGGCTAAGATTTCAAAGGCCTGCATCTGACTCATGGCAAGCCCTCCCTGTCCGCCGTAGGCATAGCCTACTTTTCCGGTAGCCACCACGTCCCGTCCCGGGAGGAGTTTCTTTTTCAAAAACGGCTGGTTGAACCAAGTCAAAAGAAGATATCCGGTACCGTCGCCGATCATCACCGTCAAAACGGTCATCCCTCGGCCGCTCTTTCGTTCATTCAGGTTCAGTATCCGTCCTGTTACCGTAACTTCCTCTCCGGCGTGAAGCTCCGCCAGCGGTGTCCGGCGGCTCTGATCAATGTAAGCGCGCGGATAATACGTCAGGAGATCATAGGCAGTGGAGAGACCCAGCCTTCGAAGCGCCGCGCCCTTTTTCGGCCCGATTCCCTTCACCCGCTCCAGCGCATCCCCCCACTCCATAGTCGTCCCTCCTCGCTCCTATATTTTAACAAAAGAACCGACACCCTTCAACGCGTTAAAAATCGCCCCCGCCCGACGGGTACGGGCGAGGGCGATTTTCTGCTGCGCCGCCGATTCAGCGGACGCGCACTTCTTCTTCGGCGTTTTCTTCTTCTGGGAAACCAACTCCCTGGACATGAACATTGACTTCCACCACGGAAAGTCCCGTCATGGTTTCGATGGCCTGCTTCACGTTTTCCTGCACCGAGAGGGCCACATCGGGAATACGGACGCCATATTTGACGATGATGTAGAGATCTACGGCGGCTTCTTTTTCGCCGACTTCCACCTTCACGCCCTTGGCGAAGTTCTTCCGCCCCAGCATCTCAGCGATACCGCCCACCAATCCGCCGCTCATCCCTTCGATCCCGCTGACCTCGGTAGCCGCCAATCCGGCGATAATGCTGACAACTTCGTCCGCAATGCGGACAGAACCCAGTGTGCCCTTTTTGTTCAAAGTCTTAGATTCGTCTGCCATCAAAATACCTCCTCACAGCCTTACATATTCTAAATTCCTTATCTATATATCTATATAGTATATTTCGCTTTGTCCAGAGGAAATCCTGCTCTTTGAGAAAATAATTGCCCCTGTTGCGTTCCGGTAAAGTCTGATCGTCAGGCACGTTCAATATAGTTACCGGTACGGGTATCGATGCGGAGCTTGTCCCCCTCATTGACAAAAAGGGGAACGCGTACTTCGTAACCCGTTTCTACCGTTGCCATCTTCGTCGCCCCGGTAGCCGTATTCCCCTTGACGCTGGGCTCGCATTCCGTCACCGTGAGGACGACGGCGTTGGGAAGGCTGACGCCGATGACCCGGCCCTTAAAAGTCTGCAGGCTGACTTCCATCTCCTCTTTCAGGTAATGCAACGCGTCGCCTAACTGTTCTTTCGTAAGCTCCGTCTGTTCGTACGTCTCCGTGTCCATAAACGTGTACATGCCGTCCGCCTCGTAAAGGTACTGCATCTTACGTGTCTCTAAGTGTGCCGGCGGCATTTTTTCGTTAGGATTGAAGGTTCGCTCAATCACCGCGCCCGTTTCAACATTTTTGATTTTCGTGCGGACAAAGGCTGCTCCTTTTCCCGGCTTGACATGCTGGAATTCCACTACCTGCCATACACCGCCATCGATCTCAATGGTAAGGCCCGTCCGAAAATCTGTACTTGAAATCATACTGTTCTCTCCCTCAATCTACAAAATTTCTATCAGTTCCTTGGAGCTGGACGTCAGGGGTTCACCCCCGGTATCCGTAACCAGCACGGTATCCTCAATGCGCAGCCCGCCCCAGCCCGGCAGATAGACGCCCGGCTCCACGGTAACCAGCATATTCGGTACCAAGCTATCGCAGGTACTGGTGGAGGAGAGCCGCGGTTCTTCATGAATTTCCAGCCCCAGACTGTGCCCCAGCCCGTGTCCAAAATTTTTCCCGTACCCGGCCGCTTCCAGCCGCTGCCTCGCCACGGCGTCCACCGCCTTTCCGGAGACGCCTGGACGCACCGCCGCCAGCCCTAAACGCTGCGCGTCTAAAACAATATCGTAAATCGCCCGCTGCTGTTCGTCCGCCCGTCCAACGCAGATCGTCCGCGTCATGTCGGAATGGTATCCCTGATACACCGCGCCAAAGTCCATTGTAACAAATTCTCCGTCAACAATCAACTTTTCCGTTGCCACCCCATGGGGAAGACTGCCGCGCTTTCCGGAAGCCACGATAGTGGTGAACGCCGGACGCTCCGATCCCAAAGCACGCATGGTAGATTCCAATCGGGCTGCCACCGCGTTTTCCGACACCCCGGGGCGAATGAAGGTTAAAATGTCCGTAAAAGCTGCGTCGGCGATCTCCACCGCTTTTTTTATGCAGGCGATTTCCTCTGTCTCCTTGATCATGCGCAGCGGGCTGAGATCCATCGGCACATCCAACGCCGCCCCCGGCAAGAGTTTCTGCAATTTCTCATAGTCACTGTAAAAAAGCGCGTTACCTTCAAAAGCCAGCCGTTTCCATCTGGCTTCTTCCACGCATTCCGCCGCCTGCCGCCACAACCCCTTCGTCTGTTCCTTCAAGGTAAAAAGCGGCGCTTGGGCACGGGCCTGCTCCGCATAACGAAAATCCGTCACTAAAATCGCTTTGTCGGCGGAGATCAAAAGCACCGTATCGTCGCCGCGAAAGCCGCTGAAATAGTGAAGGTTGACCTCCTTATTGATGAGAACGGCATCCGCTCCCTGCGTCTTTAAAAAAGCCCGCAGCCGCCTCAATCGTTCTTTAATCATGCCGCGCCCCTTTCCACCGCCGAATGACGATTTCCAAGGCCGCTAAATAACTGTCCACGCCAAAGCCGCAAATCTGTCCCATGACCACAGGCGCCAGGACCGAACGATGACGAAAAGATTCCCGCCGGTGGATGTTGGAGAGATGGACCTCGATGACGGGAACCGCCACGGCAGCGACGGCATCCCGCAAAGCAATGCTGTAGTGCGTATAGGCGGCAGCATTCAGGATGATGAACTCATATTTCCCCTGCGCCCCCTGCACGGCGTCCACCAGCGCTCCCTCATGATTCGACTGAAGGAAATCGAGCGTCAAGCCCGCCTCATTCCCCCGTTTCTCCAAGACGCGATTGATGTCCGCTAAGGTGAAAGAACCGTAAATCTCAGGTTCGCGAGTCCCCAGGAGATTCAAATTGGGGCCGTGAAGAATCAACACATCCGCCATGAATATTCCCTCCTCATCGCCGTATCGTAAACGTTTTTTCTTCCGGCACGCAGGAACACGGTTCCCACGTGAGCTCAGTCACTTGGCTCCAATCGTTGCCCGCCTCAATCCGCGCCGTCAGGGCGGGAAACTCCGCCTCCGGCCCTTGGACTTCCATGGTCACCGATCCGTCGGGCATATTTTTCACCCAACCGGTAAACCCCATATCCCGGGCCACGCCCTCGACAAAAGCACGAAATCCCACCCCTTGTACCCGACCAGCGGCTCGCCCGGCGTAACGTACCGTCATTTAGCTCTCCTCCCTTACCAGCGGCCGCCGGATGATCGCTCCCGCCATCACCGGCTGCCGCATCCGGATCCGTATCTTCTGCTGAGGATGAGGCGCCGCCGCGATGGGAGTTCCCTCATCATCCTGCAGCTCCTCTATGCACTGACGAAATGTGTCCCCTTTCGGTTGAAACACCTCGATCTCCTGTCCCACCTTCATGTAGTTGCGCTGCTCCACCAATCCCCAGCCCGTGACCGGATCGTAAGCCTCCACGACCCCAACAAAAACTGACGTCTGAATGTAAGAGGCGTGTTCGTAAATTTGATCTTTCGCCCCTGTCTGCCCGTAAAAAAAACCGGCGGTATAGGCCCGGTGGGATACCTTATCCAGCTCCGCCCGCCATTCGGGTCGCACCGCAAAATGTGCCGGATCGTTGACATAAGCGTCTATGGCCGTTCGATAGGTTTTTGTCACACTGGCCACATAGTGGACGCTCTTCATACGTCCCTCGATTTTCAGACTGTCGACGCCGCTTTCTATGACGTCGGGCAAATGCGGCAGCAGGCACAAATCTTTGGAATTAAAAAAATATGTCCCTTGGGCGTCTTCTTCCACGGGGAAATACTGCCCCGGCCGCTCTTCTTCTACCAAACGATAGCGCCAGCGACAGGGGTGGGTGCAGCTCCCCCGATTGGCGTCCCGGCCCGTGAGATAACTGCTGATCAGGCAGCGCCCCGAATAGGAAATACACATGGCCCCGTGGACGAACATTTCCAGCGCTGCGGAAGTACGCCGGCGAGCCTCGCGGATCTCATCCCGGGACATCTCCCGGGCCAGCACCACCCGAGCCGCGCCCAGCTTGTGCCACGCTTCTGCTGCCGCCCAGTTTACCGTATTCGCCTGCGTGCTGATATGAATAGGAAGCGACGGAACCGTTTCCCGCGCCAGGGAAAAGACGCCTAAATCCGAAATCAAGACAGCGTCCGCCCCGATCTCCGCCAAATATTGAAGATACTCCGATAACCCCGCCAATTCTTCGTTGTGTGGATAGACGTTGACTGTCACATACACTTTTTTCCCCTGCCCGTGAGTCAGAGCGATGGCGGTGCGTAGCCCGTCGCGGGAAAAATTCCCGCTTGAAGAGCGCAGGCCGTAGGCGGGGCCGCCCAGATAAACGGCGTCAGCGCCGTAGAGAAGGGCCATCTCCAGCTTTTCTTGATCTCCCGCCGGGGCCAAAAGTTCCGGTTTCTCACGATTCATCGCTCCCAATGCCTCCACGAAACGGCCAACCCGTCTCCTTCGGGGAAAACCTCCGTGCGGTACCCCGCCGCTGCACGTACCAGCGCCAAATATTCCCGCAGCCGATACACCAGCGTTCGATAGCGATGCGCCACCCACGGATCCCCCTCCACCAGCCCCTGAAAGAGGACATTGTCCGCCGCCACCACGGCCTTGTCCGATAGGAGCGGCTGAATTTTCTCCCAATACGCCGGATACTGCCCTTTAGCCCCATCAAGGAAAACGAAATCAAACCCGGGAGAAAGCGTGGGGAGGATGTCCTCGGCCTCCCCTTGCCGCAAATCGATGCGGGCCGCGAAAGGCGACTTTCGAAAGAAGGCGGCCGCTCTCGCCGCTAACCCAGGCTCTTTTTCCAGCGTCACCAGCGTCGCTGCGGGATCGCTTTCGATCAACATAAAGAGCGCGGAATAGCCGATGGCCGTCCCGATTTCCAAAATGCGCCGGGGCGCGGCCTGACGCAGGATTTTCCGAAAGCGGCCTCGCTCCGCGGCCCTGAGAATCGGGGCACCGGTTTCAGCGGCGGTTCGCTCCACTTCCGCCAAAAGAGCGCTCTCCACCTTCATCGTACCTGTTCCACCAGCACTAAATGATCGCTGTAGGTTCGGGAATAGTGGTTATGCCCCTCTCGATCCGCCACAAAGTAGAGGTAATCCGTATCCGCTGGGTACAGCACCGCCTCAAGGGAAGCCGTCCCCGGATTGGCGATGGGCCCCGGCGGCAGCCCTATGTGCTGATAGGTGTTATAGGGCGACGCAATTTCCGTATCGGCAAAAGTCACATCCTCCTTCGGCGCGTGGAGGAGATATTGGATGGTGGTATCTGATTGGAGCGGCATCCCGATCCGCAGACGTTCTAAAAAAACCTGCGCGATGATGGCCCGATCTTCTTCGAATCGCGCTTCCTTTTCTACCAGTGAGGCCAGCGTGACCAAATCAAAAACGGACAACCCCATATCCGCCGCCCGCCGGCGCATGTCCTCGGTAAGGCGCTCGTCAAAATTGCGGGCCATCATCAGGAGAATATCCCGGGCCGTCATCCCCGGCTCAATCTCATAGGTATCGGGAAAGAGAAATCCCTCCGCCTGATACGTGGCTGCCGCCGTCTTTTCCATGTAACGATAGGGAGCAAACTGCACGGCTTCGGCTTTTACGTCCTCCGCCGGCGCGATCCCTTCCTGTCCCAGCCGCTCCGCGATCTCATTGACGTTAAAGCCCTCAGGAATAGTGAAGCGCAGGGGGGCCGTTTTCCCATGCACCAACATTTCCAACACTTCCCGCGCTTCCATCTGGCGGTGCAGCTTATAAGTTCCCGTCTGAAAACTTCCCTCCACGCCGTTTGTTTTCGCCAGCAGCCAGAAATAATACCGATGGGCGACGACATGACGCTCGGCCAAAATTCGACCGATATCATCGGCGGTCATGCCCGGTTTGACCTCTATATAAATCGGCGCGGCAAGCGTCTTGTCCCCGGAAAGCGGAACCTCCGCCGGAGTCAGGAGCACTGTTAGGAAAAATACCACAGCGGCGCCTACGGCTGCCGCTCCAGTTCCCAGTAAGATCTTGCGTCCAATATGCTCTCCCTCCCACGAAAAAGCACCGATCCAATCTGCTAATTTTTCCAGCTGTCTTATCATCCAATCCGGCACACCCATCACCCCAGTCGCCGCTCCGCAAAACGGCAATCGTATCTTCTCTCAATTATAATGACATAAAAAACACGGGTCAATCCCTTCTTGGTCAAGATCGACCCGTCCGTGTTTTTGGCGCCCCGAAACCTCCATCTTATCGTCCTATATTTCAAACAATTTTTCCGTCTCATCCAAAATACGATCCCGACGCTCTTTGGCCGCCGTAAAATAATCATAGAGCGCCGCCCGGTCCCCCGCTTCGACGGCGTCGACGACCTCTTCTAATATGACCGTTAAGCGCCGCAAATACTCGGCGATAGCCGCGGAATTAGTCAGGCAGATATCCGCCCACATATCGGCGTTTGAAGAGGCAATCCGCGTCGTATCCTTAAAGCCGCCCCCGGCTAACTTAAGCGCTGCCGACAGATCTCCGCCGCTTCGATCTAAGAGCGTCACCAGCGCCGCCGCTGTCACATGGGGGACATGGCTGATCACCGCCGCACAGCGATCATGCCGCTTCACGTCAAGAGTCGTGAGATTCGCCCCCGTGAGCTTAATGAGATCCGCTACCCGCTGATAAATCTCCGGAGGCGCGGTGGTCTCCTCCATGAGAACATAGCATTTATGACGAAAAAGATCCTTATCGGCAGCTTCAACACCGCTCTTTTCTTTTCCCGTCATGGGATGGCCGGAAACGTAATACACGCCCTCGGGGAGCCGAGGCGGGATCTCATTCCATAGATATTCCTTGGTGCTGCCCGCATCCGTTACCACCGCCCCTTTCTTCAGAAACGGGCGTATGGTTTCCACCATGGAAACCATCTGGAGGACCGGAGTGCTGAGATACACGATATCCGCCCCTCGCACCGCCGAAGCCGCATCCGCCGACGCTTCATCCACCGCTCCGCGCCGCAGTGCCGCCTCTATAGAAGAACGTGACCGGCAGAGTCCAGTAATATGAACCCTCTCTCTTAATTTTTCCTTCACCGCGAGTCCGAAGGAGCCGCCGATGAGCCCCACGCCGATAATAGCTAAATGCAGTGTGTCCATATCACTTTCTCCCCATAACGGCCGCAATCTTTGCGACATCTCCCATCAGGGCCCGGAACCGTTTTGGCGTCAGCGACTGATTCCCGTCCGAAAGAGCCACTTCGGGATGCGGATGGACCTCAATAATCAATCCGTCCGCCCCGGCCGCTATTGCCGCTCTGGCCATAGGCTGCACCATCTGCCAGCGCCCCGTCCCATGACTGGGGTCGACGATAACCGGGAGATGCGACAACTCCTTGACCGCCGCTACCGCAGAGAGATCCAGCGTATTACGGGTAAACGTCTCATAGGTACGGATGCCGCGCTCACAGAGAATAACCTTCTCGTTGCCGGCATTCACGATATATTCGGCGGCGTTCAGCCACTCCGCGATGGTGGCCGATAACCCTCGCTTGAGGAGGACCGGTTTATCGCTCCGTCCTACCGCCTGTAAAAGGCGGAAGTTTTGCATATTCCTCGCCCCGATCTGGAATATGTCTGCGTATTCGGCGACCAGCGCCACATCGTTGACATCCACGATCTCAGTGACGATACGCAGATCGAATTCCTGCCCCACTTCATAGAGCATTTTCAATCCCGTTTCTGCCAGCCCCTGAAAATCATAGGGTGAGGTCCGAGGTTTAAAGGCCCCGCCTCGCATGAACCGTGCTCCGGAATCCCGAACGACGGCCGCTGTCTCATAAAGCTGTTCCCGGCTTTCTACGGCGCAGGGCCCCGCCATGATGGCTAATGATTCCCCGCCCACCGTGACCCCGCGGACGTCAATAACCGTATTCTCCGGGTGGAATTCCCGGCTGACCAGTTTGTAC
>CAJPQU010000040.1 GCA_905372875.1 uncultured Schwartzia sp.
GTCGTGCACCGTCCGCAAAAAGCGGCGCAATTCCTCCATCGCCCCCACATTGGGATCGCGGCGGCCGAACCAGTCTGCGGCGATCCCGTTGGCGTAATAACTCTCAATCAGAAAGCAGGGCGTGTCCGCATTGATCTCCACCATGCGGATACGCCCCCCTTCGTCCATCACGAAATCAAAACGGGACAGCCACGTCGGCAGGCCAAACGGATTGGGCGTGTGCATATAGGGAAGCAAAGCCTCTGGCATATCCATATCCCGGGCAAAATCATCCGGCGCCTCTTGAAATACCAGCGCCGCCTTGACGAAGATCTGAAAGAGCCGCGCGGAGGCAAAGCGCAGTTCCTCGTAAAAGGATGCCGGAAATCCCTGCATCGAAAGCGTCGGATAGCGATCCGCATAATCTTCGTACTGAATGAAGGGAAAAATCGCAGGATCCAGCGCATCGAGGTAAGACGTCTTTCTTCTCATCTCATCGGCTCCTTACGACCCGGCCGAGCGAACCCCGGCTTGCCCAAACCCCGCTTTTCGCCCCACCAAACGCGCCTTTTTGCTCTTCTCGTCCTTATAGTTTCGATTGATGGTCGAACCAAAGCCGCCTCTTCCCCCACCGTGGCTTCCCAAGGCGCGCTGTGGTTCTTCCTCCTCTTGGCGCGGCGTCAAGGGGGTGTCGAGCCGATAGGTCATCGTCATCGGCTCCATGTGTCCTTGGGGCGGCGCAAATCCGTGAAAGGCGAAGTAACTCGCGGCAACAGAAGACAGCAAGCTGGCCGTGCCGTATTCCCAGATGAGATTGCCCTCGTTATCCCGATGAAACGTGACCGCCGTATCGTCGTCGTAGAGCGCCGTTTCCTTCCCGTCCCCGTGATTAAGAAGCGTGAACCGCCGCCCCTGCGCATCCGAAAGGCGCTGTTCCCCTTGATTCCATGAAGGCACAACGGCGGCACAAAGTTCAAAGGAAATATCTCCCCAATGGGAATAACCGGCGGTGACAGCGGCGACCGAAGCAAACGCGGCCGCCAAATAGGCGGCTTTTCGCCCTAAGTTCTCCATGCTCTGCCCCCTTTTATCTCAATGCACCGCGCCGCTGATGACGAGGGACAGCCCGACAAAAATACCGAACACCATGATCCCTGCCGCCGTGTTCCCCTTTCGGATCTCCTCCGGCAGAGAGTATTGACGGCACCAAAGATTGACGACAAAAAAGCCGAAAATAAAGAAGAAGATCCCAAAGGCGGCGTAGAGGAAACTCGACGTCACGCCCGCCAAAAAGCCGACGTCCGCCGCTTCCCCATAAGGCGAAAGAATGACCGCCCGCAGGATCTCCCCCACGCCGATAAAAGAACCGGAGCAAAGCCAAGCGACGGCACGATTACCCCGCTTGATCTCCTCTTCGAAATCGCCGGGGATAAAAAAATCAATGATACGGCTGGCGACGATCATCAACACGATGCCAAAGCAGGCATAAAATACCGTACTCATGAGAGCGGACATATCGTACATACAAACATTACCTCCTGTTTTGATCCTGAATGACCGTTAGACGTCCCTCCGTCGAAGCCAAGCGTATAAGACGAGCGTAGCGATCCAAGGTTTCATCTTGATGAAGCCAAGCCGCATCTTCCGTAATAGGCAGAGCACCGATGGAACCAACCCAAATGAGCGTATTCCCGTCTGTTGTTGTTGATACGCGGCAGGCTTCGTCTTTTGTCTTGATGACGATCGCCTGGTCGGTGGCCGCTAAATCTTGGCGAACCTCCTGCGTCCACCCATCAATGCCTTCAATGATATCCATGGCTGACGCGCTGGGATCGAGGGTGGATTCATAAAAATGGCCGCCCTGCGTGTTTTCCGCATCTTTGAGGGGCGTGTAGTACGGCGCGTCAGAAAGCCGCTCCTCCATGCGATAGGGAACATGGAAAAAGCGCCGGACATCGTGCCAGCGAAAACTGTCCGCGAAATCTCCACAAAGCAAGAACAGCACGCAGACGTAGAGAAAGGGAGCCGCGTAAACCCAACAGCAATTTGACAGGAAACGCTTACGCCCCTCCCATTTCAAGGCGTTCGCCCGAACCGCCGCGGCCGCCGTCGGATCGAGACGGATCTGCGCGGGATCGACATGCCAGCCGGACGCGCCGATGCGCTTTTCCGACCAATTTTCAAGGAAGAACGTATACTTCCCGTCCTCACTTTCGTATTCACGATACGACGCTTCGTCCCCCACCGAGGCGTCGCTCACGCCCCAGACGCCTACCACAAGCGCCTTTCCCTTATCGCGCAGCCGATACTGCTTCGGCGGCGTCCCCTGCGGCACCGTGCGCGATAAGGTGCAGGAGAGGCCGCCGTCCATGACGCTCAGCCACCAGCCTTTTTCTTCCGTCCCCGTGATGAGACCATACTCCGTCCATCGCACATCCGACGCCTTTTCTCTGTATCGGATCTTTTCGACGATCGTATAAGGTTTTCCCTCAATTAAGATCCCAGTCCAGCAGTCAAATTCCACCTGCCTCCCTCCCCTTACCACATATCTCATCGTGCATCGTTGAACGTAAGCTGTATAAGATGTGTGCGCCTCGAAATAATAAGGAAATAAGAAGCCATACCTTCTTTAGATATTTTACACTGGCGTTCACCAGAAAATGAAATAGCAGCGGTACCATTTCTCATACGCTGTACTTCTCTATGACTATGTTATTTATTATACATGATATTGTCGCAAATAAACAATTTTTCCGTTACCAATATTCCTGGCCAGTCAATTCGAGGCACAGAGTTTGACAACTCGATGGGCGGCGGTGCATAATGGAAAATAAATGTATCACCTGGTTTTACGCCCCTAAGGAGGCTGATACCATGTCCACTGCCACACCGACGACAAAGGAAGATACGCCCCGCGCTAAAATCGCCACCGACCCAGACATCGGACAAAAAGATCCGGCTGAAGAAAGAAAACCTGTGACGCCAGCTCTCTCCCGCCTCCGTCGTCAAACTAAGATCGCCCTGCTTCGTCTCTTTCTCTCGTTTTGTTTGACACTGCTCCTCACTGGTAACATTCTATTCCCGATCATTGCCTCAGAACTTCCTTATCAGGAAATGTTCCCCATGCTCCCTCCAGCGTTTTTGACTCGTCTGGGAGGATACGCCAGCGCCGGGACGGCCCTGCTCCTGATATTGCTCCATCTGCCTTGGTATCTTCGTGGTTTAGGCCGCATAATACACGGCGTTCCTGACACGACCAGCCTAATCGCCATCAGCACAATAGCCGCTTTCGGTTACAGCACGATCGCCTTGTTCCTGACCGACCCGGATTTAATAGGAAGCGGCGGCCCGTCCACCTATTTTCTCCCCTTGAGCCTCACGCTCATTTTGGCAACCGTGGGCGAATATGTCCTTTGCCGCGTGCAGCGAGATGACCTCGAAGCGCTGACAAAAATGGGCGCGCTTCTCCCTGATCCATCGCCCTTTTCCTCTGTGCCCAAAAACGCCACTGTCCCCGGACATATCACACTCCTTGCAATTCTCCTGGCCGTCGCTTTAGGACTGCTCTGGACAGGTTTGGATTCCTTTTCCGTGGGCGCTACGGTCTTTTTTACGATCCTCATCGCCGCTTGTCCGATTTCCATCGGGCTCGTGGAAGCTATCAGCATGAGCACAGCCATGAAGAAAGCTCGTCAAAGCGGCCTCCCCATACGAGAGGCAACCGTCTTGGAAACGGCCGCCGATATCAACGCCGTCGTCATCGGCAAAACCGGCTTTCTCACCTTAGGCACCCCACATATCACTGACATTATGGGAGAAGGTCTGACCGACGACACTTTGATCGGTCTCGCAGCCTCCGCGGAAGCGGAATCGTACCATCCTCTAGCCAAAGCCATTACTAACCGGGCCATCCAGATACGCGCTCGCCTGCAAAGATTGGCCGCTGCGAACGAAATTCCGGGAGTTGGTGTCGAAACACTCATCAACGGAACGGCCGTGCGGGTAGGGAAACGGCACTGGTTGGAAGAAGAACACATCTACATCAGTGCCGACCTCCTCACCAAAGCCGATCAATTAGAAGAACGGGGAAAGACCGTTCTCTTTATCAGCAGTGGGCGCAGCACCAAAGGCCTCATCGCCTTTGAAGACGAAGTGCGCCCGGAAATACCCGTTATGCTAAACAACCTGAAAACCATGGGGATTCACGTCGTTCTCCTGACCGGTGACAGTCCCCGCACCGCTAAAACCTTCGCCCGCGAGCTGAAGATTCCTGAAGTACGCGCCGATATTCCAGCGGCTGAAAAATCGAAGGAGTTACAACTCCTGCAAGCCCGAGGTCTGACCGTCGCCTTCTTCGATCAAGTAATAGAGGATAACGCGGCCCAACAAGCCGATCTATCGGTGACACTGACAGCAGACGCACCTTCGATATCACCGAAAGCCACTGTCCTTCTCTTCGCTTCAAAAAATTTTACGGTTTTACCCCGCTTTCTGTCTCTCAGCCGCCGAACGATGCTCGCCGTTCGCCAGAACTATATCTGGGCCTTTGCCGGCACTTTACTGGCCATGCCCGCCGCTACCGGCCTTCTTTACAGCTTTGGCGGGCCACTCTTTACACCTCTCCTGGCTATGGCCACTTCTCTCCCCGGACTTTTGGCCATCCTCATCAACGCTTTTCGCCTGCATCATTTTGAAATCTAAACTCCACAAAGAGATGAAGAAGGGGCTGCCGATCGGCAGCCCCTTCTTCATCCACCGCTCTCTACCTTCACGAGTGATGCGTAATATTAAATTTCGGTTCCGGCGCGGCCACCGGTGTCCCTTCCGGCTCCGATTCTCGCTCCGCTTCCGGTTCTGGTGCCACCGGGTTCACCGGCTCTAACGGAATCGGCGTCAAGGGTGGCGGCTCATTATTTCCCGGCTCTTCCGACTTATCCTCCCGCTCCGTGATCACGCCTTTCGTCATCAGTTCCTCCAACTGCGACGCATCCAGTGTCTCTCTCTCGATGAGCGCCGCGGCGATAAGATGAAGTTTATCAATGTGCTCCGTGATGATCTTACGGCATTCTTCATAGGCTTCTTCGATGTATTTACGGACTTCTTTATCAATTTCACAGGCCACTTCTTCCGAATAATTGCGCTGCTGATTGAAATCCCGCCCTAAAAATACCTGATGTCCCTCGCCTTCTCCGAAGGAAATCGGCCCTAAGACCTCGCTCATGCCATACTGGGTAATCATGCTGCGGACAACTCGGGAAGCCCGCTGGATATCGCTCTGCGCCCCGGTACTGATCTCCTTTAGGACGACCTCTTCCGCCACGCGGCCCGCTAAAAGTGTTTTTAGTTGGTCCATCAATTCACTGCGGGTCTCATAAGAGCGATCTTCCTTAGGCAGCATGAGCGTATAGCCCCCCGCCCGCCCCCGTGGGATGATAGTGACTTTATGTACCGGATCGGCGTTGGGCAAAAGCATTCCCACCAACGTATGTCCGCCCTCATGATAGGCCGTAAGCCGCTTTTCCTTGTCGCTCATGATACGAGATTTTCTTTCTGGACCGGCCATAACGCGCTCGATAGATTCCTCTAAAGCGGCCATCGTGATGGTCTTCTTATTTTGCCGCGCTGAAAGCAACGCCGCCTCGTTCACCAGATTACTGAGATCAGCCCCGGTAAAGCCCGGTGTCCGGCGGGCTAAAATGTCCAAATCCGCATCTTTATCCACCGGTTTCCCCTTCGTATGTACCTTGAGAATGGCCAAACGCCCCCGCACATCGGGCTTATCCACCACGATCTGTCGGTCGAAACGCCCCGGACGCAGAAGGGCCGGATCTAAAATATCAGGGCGATTGGTGGCGGCGATAATGATGATCCCTTCATTGGCAGCAAAACCGTCCATCTCCACCAGGAGCTGATTCAGCGTCTGCTCCCGCTCGTCGTGGCCGCCGCCGACCCCGGCGCCGCGCTGACGCCCCACCGCGTCAATCTCATCAATAAACACAATGCAGGGAGCGCTTTTCTTCGCCTGTTCAAAGAGATCACGCACTCTCGACGCCCCCACGCCGACAAACATTTCCACGAAATCAGAGCCACTGATCGAAAAGAAAGGAACCCCCGCCTCTCCGGCTACAGCCCGGGCCAAAAGCGTCTTACCTGTACCCGGCGGGCCGAAGAGAAGCACCCCTTTCGGAATACGCGCCCCGAGATCGTTAAATTTCTTCGGTTGCTTTAAGAACTCAACGACTTCCTCTAATTCCTGTTTTGCCTCGTCCGCCCCCGCCACATCACTGAAATTGACCTTTACTTTATCCGCACTGCTCACGCGAGCCCGGCTCTTGCCAAAGGACATAACCCGTCCCCCGCCACCCTGCGTCTGCTGCATGATAAAAAACCAGACCCCTACCAAAATCAAAATCGGCAAGAGCGATGAGATCATCTGCGTCCACCACGGCGGCTCAGGTGGGTTCTTTGCCTTGATTTCCACATTTTTTTCTTGCAGCTTTGGGAGCAGCGTCGTATCAATATTGGGAACATTCGGCGTCACTACGGTGAACTCCGTCCCATCCTTCAAAACGCCGTCGATGGTGTTATTCATCACCGTGACCCGCGCCACTTCTCCCTTATCCACCTGCTGCAAAAAGGCGGTGTATCCCATATCCTGCCGTGTCGTCCCGCGCACCGAAAAATAATCGATGATGGTGATGGCAATAAAAATGATCAGTAAATAAAATCCGACATTGCGAATAAATTTATTCATCAAAAAGGTGTTCCTCCTTAAGCAGCCCAGCTAAACGCTTTATAGGAAGTCATTATATCATCAAAAGCGGATTTAGACAATCAAGCATAAATTTCCCGCTTCAAGACGCCGATACAGGGAAGATTACGATATTTTTCCGCATAATCCAGTCCATAGCCCACGATAAACTCATCCGGAACTTCCCAACCGCAATAATCAATATCCACTGGCACGATGCGGCGAGAAGGCTTCGATAACAGGGCACAGAGCCGTAGGCTGGCTGGTCGGCGCTCTCTAAGAAGTGGCAGCAGCTTGACCATGGTAGTGCCGGAATCAATGATATCCTCGCAGAGGATCACGTTCTTCCCCCGAATATCAATGGTGGTATCCTTCAGAATTTTGACTTCTCCACTGGACGAAGCACTCGATCCGTAGCTGGATACGGCGATGAAATCAAGTTCCAACGGAATCGTAATGCAGCGCACCAAATCCATAGTGAACATCGAGGCGCCTTTCAGGATTCCTACAACCAAAAGATCCTTCCCTTCATATTCTTGAGAGATATGCTCCCCTAACGCCCGCGTTTTTTTCGCCAACTCCTCCGGCGTAAATACCACTCTTTCCAAATCATCCATCATCATGGTATCTCCTCCCGCTGCTTCTGCTTTACACACCATTCATCTTCATATACGTCTTTCAATGTCTGGCGTAGGGCCAAGCGAACGATCCTTTTCGTCTCCGGCGTTACCCGTCCCCACGCGGCCTGTCTCAAACCACCCACCCAAAAAATCTGCCCGTTTGCTGTGAATATAGGAAGACTGGCGCGTGTCTCCCGTGGAATTTTCGCGTCGATCAGAAGTTTTTTCAACTTTTTTGTTCCCTGCTCCACTTTCAGCCAATCACCTTCTCGCCGCGGCCGAATTTCCCACGGTAAAGGCAATTCGTCGGCGTCCACGGCAATAACATTCGGCCCCAAATTCGGCGGCAGCGTTTCCACAGGTGTCGCTTCTGCATACAACCCTATTACCGGCAAAGAAACTTCTCCCGGTACGGATAAACACTGCGGTTCCCATTGCCGACAAGGCACCTTTTCTCTACGTACGTGTAAGACGTCGTAGACTATTTCGCCTCGCCAACGTCCTGGCAAATCAATCTTCACACCCGTACGTCCCTTGATCAGCAAATCCTTGAGCGCTTCATAATGGACGAATCGAAATCGCATCCGTTCCCCCAAAACCTCTGCCAAACGGCGAAGAACTCCCTCCTGCAAAGCAACGGGCTGCTGGCTAAAAGCTGATCTTGCAAGAGCCCACCCTTCAGGAATAGGCTGTGCCACTTTCTGCCAAATGGCCTCGACACTCCTTCGCAAAAAATCCCCCTCGTCGCGCGCGATATCCGCCAACCGGCAGAGCGCCATCGTAATTTCCGGATTATATCGATCCCGTAACAAAGGCATAAGCTCTAAACGCAGGCGGTTTCGCACAGCATCCATCTCCGCATTGGTAGCGTCTTGCCGAGGCGAAAGACCCTCTTGCAAACAATATGCCTCGATATCTGCGCGCGATACACTTAAGAGCGGGCGCACAACATTGCCTCTCCGCGGCCGTATGGCCGAAAGTCCGTGTAGCCCCGTCCCGCGCAGGATGCGCATCAATACCGTCTCTGCCTGATCTTCCGCTTGATGTCCGGTGGCTATAACGGTTCCCGTCCCCATCTCCACCGCCGTGCGCCGCAAAAAACGATATCGCCGTTCTCGAGCCGCCATCTCTACGGACAAACCATGCCTGGCCGCATATGCTGGCACATCTTCCCGAGTCATACGGCAGGGAATAGCGTGTGCCGCCGCAAAATCTGCCACAAAAGCCGCATCCGCCCGTCCTTCTTCTCCCCGTATGCCATGGTCAAAATGCGCCGCCCAGACTTCTAAGTTTTGTGTTTTTTTTAAGGCTGACACCAGGGACAGGAGAGCTAAAGAATCCGGCCCTCCCGAACAGGCCACTAAAACGCGTCCTCCCTGCCGCCACAGTGCATGACGGCTGACAAAAGCCGCTACACGAGTCAAAAGATCTTCCATCATCGGCTCCATAAGCAGAAAAAGCACCCTGAAAAGAGTGCTTTCTCATCCCAAATCAGTTCGAACGTCTAGCGCCGCGCCCACCGCGTTTCGAATCCGTCTTCTTCCTGAGATCCGTCAATCGCTCATCGCTATCCTTCAGAAATTTAGATAATTTGTCTTCAAAGGAAACCGGCCCACTATTGAATCGCCCAGCGGAACGGTGAAAATCATTCATGGCACGCCGGGGTGGCCGCGGAAAAGTTCCCCCCGGTGCCCCCATCCGATTGGCGGGCATCTCGGGCTTTGGCTGCAAGCGTTTAATGGAAAGGCCGATCTTTCCCCGATCGTCCACTGTCAGCACCTTCACCTTAACCATCTGGCCTTCCTTGAGGAAATCCTTGACATCGTTCACATAGACATCCGCGACCTCCGAGATATGTACGAGGCCTACCTTACCGTCAGGCAGCTCAATGAAAGCGCCAAACTTCGTGATGCCGGTAACTTTACCTTCCACCACGTCGTCAACTTCAATGGACAAAATAACCTTTCCTCCTTAAATTAAATCATGCTTAAAACACGGACTCATTATACCCTCGCCGTGTTCGCAGTGTTAAGAACTTCCCGTCACTGCCGAGCCGAAATATAAGGCACTTCTCCCTGTCGGGTCATGCCCAGCGTTTCTCGAGCCACTTTTTCGATATAGGCGGCATCACTCAGATCGGCCCGTTCTTTCTTCAATGCCTCGTTCCGCATTCGTGCCTCTTCCAAACGTATCTGTGTCGCTTCATAGTCCTTCGCCACCGCATTCAGATGAATTTGCTGGGTAACAAACGTATAGGAAAACCAACCGCCGATGACGAGCAGCAAAAGCAGGAACCAGTTAAACTGGCGTCTGCTTCGATCACGTCCCATATACGTCCCCCTTTCTTTCATCAGATGGCAGCTGCGAAACAACACCTAAAATCAGCTCTATCCACTCATGCTTTTCTCCATAATACTAAGAAATTGGCTTCTATGCAAGCCCTGATAAAAAATTATCCCCCATTGACCTACTTATTTTTCTGACCACTGGAAATAATCCGTTCCCACAATCCGACGAAAAACCGAATCGCAATTCTTGCAGACGAAATGATCCCACACATCGTCCATGTACGGTTTACCGTTTACCAATCGTACCGCCCCGCCCTCGATGTATTCCATATCAGCGTTACAGCGCGGACAGGCGCAATGTCCTTCGGTATCCCGCTTTAACTGCACCGGCTGCAGATCCCGCGTGGCCAAAACCTCTTTCTTTTCTGGCAAAGCCACGGGAAACGACGTGGGCATAGCCGCCGAACGAGTCTTCGCCCGATCTTCCTCTTGTTGGGGATAAGGCAGATAATAGCCGGATGTTAAAACTTCACGATAAAATACCCCGCAGGAATCGCACTCATATTTAGGCTTTGTATTTTCCATATCCACTTTACCATCAAACACTTCTAAGTCCCTCCCCTCTACGACCCGCAGGGGAAGATGGCACCGGGGACAAAAGCGTGTTCCGTTCTGCCCCGGCTGGAGCGGTACCGGCGCAGTGGGAAGCGCCGGTTTTGCCTTTGGGGACAATGTTCCGTCTTCTGAAAGGGGAGACTGGTCCTTTCGAAGCGGAAATGTATCGTAATACCCCGAAGTTAACACCTCACGGTAAAACACCCCGCAGGAACTGCATTCATACCGAGGTTTATGGCTCTCTAAATCCGCCTGCCCGTTCACTACCTGTACCGCACCGCCACTCACCCGGTGCATGATCCGCCCACACACCGGGCAACCGTATTCGCCATTGGTTTTTTCCTGCAATTTTTTCAACGCCATAACTCTCACCCGTGAGTTTTTCGGTCAATCTCTGCTTTTTCGCTCGATAGTATTCTAATAGCTATGCTAAACATATTCGTCTTAAGACAGTAAAAACCTTCCTCAAATCTTTAAGTTTTCTGTCCTCATGGCACAACGCCTCTCCGCCAAGACTGCCAGTCTGTCATGCCTCTTCGTCTGAACGTTGTTCCAATGCGTCGATCAAGACGGCCCCAATGCTATGGGCTGCATTGGGGCGTTTCATTGCCCTCGCTCGCTCCCGCATATTTTGGAGCCTTTCAGGTTCCGTTAAAAGCTGCTGCAACACCTCGCCCAGCTTTTTCGGCTCACTTACCCAAACGGCCACCCCACACCGAGCCATATAAGCCGCATTTTGGGCCTCGGGTCCGGGGATTGGATCATGCAGCACCAGAGGCAACTCCGCCGCCAAAGCCTCACTGATGGTCAACGCTCCCGGCTTGGTAATAAGAAAGGATGCCGCCGCCATCAGCGCCCGTATCTCCGAGGAATACCCCCAAGTGCGAATCTCATGACGCGATCGGCGAGCTAACGCCTCCACCCGTCGTCTTAATTTCTCATTTCTCCCAGCTACCACCAAGATTTGAATGCTTCCGGCAAATTGTTCTAATTCTGTCAAAGCCGCTTCAACTCCGCCCAGTCCCAACCCGCCGCCCATCAAAAGAACCACGGGAGAATCTGGCGATAAATTCAGTCGTCTAAAGGTCGCCGTCCGATCGACCGGCTGCGTGAAGGCTTCCATGATCGGGATCCCCGTAACATAAATATGCTCCGTCGGAAGCCCCGCTGCCGCCAGGTCCGTCTTCATCGCCTCTCGGGCCACAAAATAACGGTCCACATTAGGATAAATCCACATCTGATGCACGGAGTAATCCGTAATCACTGTAGCGAAGAGAAATTCATGCGGATGACGTGCTTTCCGCCATGATGCGGCCCCCGCCGGAAAAGGATGCGTACAAATTACCACATCTGGCTGATATTTCCGTACCAGCGCACGTATATCCCGAGCCGTAGATGCCGAAATCAGGCTTTGCACGGAAAGACCTCCCGCCTTGCCTCCAGTAAAACAATACATCAGGTTGTAAAGATTCGGGATAAAGTGCAACATGAAAAGATAACTGGCCTTCATGAAAGCCGTCGCCGGAGAAACGTCCCACGCAGAAAAATCTACGATACGGATAAAAGCCTTTGGATACACCTTTTTCAACTCTTCTTCCACCGCCTCCGCCGCCTTACTATGCCCGGACCCGATGGACGCCGTCACAATAAGGAAACGCCGCTCCGCCATCCTCTGCTCTCCTTCGCCCGAAAGTAACCGTAAGAATCGAATTAATATTTTTCCGCTTTTGTCTTAACCTTATCTGTCAAAAGGGCAATAAACTCGGCGAATTGCATGGTTTGGCTATCTTTTTCACCGTATTTTCGAAGGTTTACCGTGCCATCGGTCATCTCCTGATCTCCCACAACCAAAGCATAGGGAATCTTTTTGACCTGCGCTTCCCGCACCTTATAGCCCATCTTTTCGTTACGGTCATCCACTTCTACCCGAAAACCTAAATCAAAAAGTTTTTGCCGCAGTTCATGCGCATAGTCATGATGGTTATCGGTAATAGGAAGGATGCGGGCCTGTACCGGAGCCAACCAGACTGGGAACGCCCCTGCATAATTCTCAATAAGAATGCCGATGAAGCGCTCAATGCTGCCGTAGACGACCCGGTGGATCATGACCGGACGATGACGCTGCCCGTCTTCACCGATATAATGGATGTCAAACTTCTCCGGCATGAGCATATCCAGCTGAATGGTACCGCACTGCCACGTCCGACCAATGGAATCCTTCAAATGGAAGTCAATCTTCGGTCCGTAAAACGCACCGTCGCCTTCGTTGACGATATAATCCAGCCCGCGATGTTGGAGGGCATTTCGCAAAGCCGCCGTTGCTTTTTCCCAGATTTCGTCCTCCCCCATGGAGTCCTCGGGGCGAGTGGAAAGTTCCGCCCGATAAGAGAGCCCGAAGGTCTTATACACCTCGTCAAACAGATCGATAACCTTCTGAATCTCCCCCTCTACCTGATCGAGGGTCATGAAAATATGGGCATCGTCTTGGGTAAAGTTTCGCACCCGAAAGAGCCCGTGAAGGGCACCGGAAAGCTCATGGCGGTGCACCAATCCTAGCTCCCCAAGGCGCAGCGGCAACTCCCGGTAACTGTGGGGCTGGGATTTGTAGACGAGAATACCGCCTGGACAATTCATAGGCTTCACCGCATAGTCTTCTCCATCAATCTGCGTGAAGTACATATTTTCCTTATAGTGGTCCCAATGTCCTGACTGTTCCCAAAGGCGACGATTCATAATGATGGGGGTACGAATTTCCTGATATGCATAGCGGCGGTGAACATCTCGCCAATATTGGATGAGTTCGTTTCTAATGACCATGCCGTTGGGGTGAAAAAAGGGAAAACCCGGGCCTTCCTCATGAAGGCTGAAGATATCCAACTCTTTGCCCAGCTTGCGGTGGTCGCGTTTCGCCGCCTCTTCCAGCATATAAAGATATGCCTGAAGATCTTCTTTTTTCTCGAACGCGGTACCATAAATGCGCTGGAGCATTTTGTTATGTTCATCGCCCCGCCAGTAAGCTCCCGCAATACTTTGAAGCTTCACGGCCTTTACCTTCCCCGTAGACAGGACGTGAGGCCCAGCACAAAGATCCGTGAAATCTCCCTGCTCATAAAGAGAAATGACAGCGTTTTCCGGCAGCCCGTTGATCAGCTCCACCTTATAACTCTGCGCTTTTTCCGAAAAGAAGCGCAGTGCCTCCGCCCGGCTGATTTCCTTACGAATCAGGGGCAAATTCTGCTTGATGATGCGTTCCATTTCTTTTTCAACGTCTTTCAAATCTTCATCGGTGAGCTTACGCTCCATGTCAATATCGTAATAAAAACCGTTTTCGATGGCCGGACCGATGGCAAATTGAATGTGCTGATCCGCGTAGAGGTGCTGAAGAGCCTGCGCCATGATATGCGCCGCCGTGTGCCTTAAGGCCAGCCGTCCCCCCGCGTCCTCAAAAGTCAAAAATTCCACCTTGGCGTCCCTCGTTAACGGCGTTATCAGCCCCACGGTCTTACCATCTAACTTTGCCGCTAAAACTTTCTTTGCTAAGCTGTTGCTCACGTCTTTAACAAAATCTAAGAGCGTCGTTCCCTCTGCCACTTCCCGAA
>CAJPQU010000041.1 GCA_905372875.1 uncultured Schwartzia sp.
TAAAAAGCGAAGGAGCGGTTTCATGAAAGAAAAGACCGGTACGAGCCCACAAGGAAAGAATTACCTAACGGCCATGCGATATTCGGCCGTGTTGCTGCTCCTCGCGGGGGGACTTTTCGCGGCGTTCTGTTGGGCGCTGTCCATCGGCAGCGTATCGCTGCCGCTCAAGGACATTCTGCGGGTCGTCGTCGAACAGTTCACCAGCGGCAAGGGCATTGAGGACGTGGGGCAGGGGGCGGTCCATGATATCGTTTGGCTGTTGCGGTTCCCGCGGCTTCTCTTGGCCGCGGCGGCCGGCTGCGGCTTGGCCGTCGTCGGGGTCGTCATGCAGGCCATTGTGAAAAATCCGCTGGCCGATCCGTACATTTTAGGGATCTCATCGGGGGCTTCCTTGGGGGCGACAGCTTCCATCATGCTGGGGGTCGGCGTGGGGTTAGGGGCGAATTTCGTTGGCATCGCGGCGTTTTTAGGGGCGTTCCTCATCTCCCTCGGCGTTCTCTTTATCGCCAATTTAGGGGGGCGGGCCAATTCCGTGAAGCTGCTTCTGGCCGGGATGGCTCTGAGCGCCGTGTGCAGCGCTTTTTCCAGCTTCATTGTCTATTTTTCGCCGAATAAGGAGGGGCTGCAGACGGTGACGTACTGGCTCATGGGGAGCTTTGCCGGGGCCACGTGGGACGAGCTCTTTGTCATTTTGCCCCTGGTTTTCCTGGCGACTTTTTTCTTCTGGTCCCAGAGCCGGCTTCTCAATCTCATGCTTTTAGGTGATGATACGGCGATCACCTTGGGGACGGATCTCCATCGCTACCGTCAGGTCTATCTTTTGGTGAGCGCCTTGATCGTCGGCTTTATCGTCTATGCCTCGGGGATGATCGGCTTCGTCGGGTTAGTGGTGCCCCATGTGGTGCGCCTTTTAGCAGGGACCGACCATAAGCGGCTCATTCCGGGCGCGGCGCTCTTGGGAGCGATTCTTCTCGTCGTCGCCGACGGGCTCTGCCGGATTGTGATCCCTCGGACGGAAGTTCCCGTGGGGATTTTGATTTCGCTCATCGGCGCACCCTGGTTCGTCTATCTTTTGGTGAAGCGAACCTACGGTTTTGGAGGTGAGTCCTGATGGAAATCGCGGTGCGGGACGTTTCTGTGTCCCTCGGGGGCAGGGAGATTCTTACAAAGCTTAATCTAAGCCTGCAACCCAAAGAATTTGTCGGCCTCATCGGACCCAACGGCAGCGGAAAAAGCACTCTCTTGAAGTGCGTCTACCGGACGCTGAAGCCGACGAGCGGGGCGATCTTTTTCGACGGAACGCCCCTTGACACTCTTTCTTATCGGGATTCGGCGCGAAAACTTTCCGTGGTGGCCCAGCACAATTTTTACAGTTTCGACTTTGCGGTACTCGACGTCGTTTTGATGGGACGCTCCCCCTACAAAAAGATGCTCGACCGCGACGGGCCGGAAGATTATGAAATCGCTCGCCGCGCCCTATCTACCGTAGGATTGGCGGGGTTTGAGGAGCGGAGCTTCGCTACACTCTCCGGGGGCGAACAGCAGCGCGTCATCCTGGCCCGGGCGCTCACCCAACAGACGGAATGCATGATTTTAGACGAGCCCACCAACCATTTGGACGTCAAATATCAGATGGAGATTATGGATATCGTCAAATCGCTGCGCCTGACGGTGCTCGCGGCCATCCACGATCTCAACATCGCCGCCCTCTACTGCGATCGGCTCATCGCCTTAAAAGAGGGGGAGATTGTCGGCGAGGGGCCGCCGCAGGCCCTCCTGACGGCAGATTTTATCCGCCGCCTCTACGACGTGGAAGCGATCGTGGAAACCCGCCCGGATTCGGGACGTATCTATGTCGTTTACCTGTCGCGGGAAGAGCAGGCCGCGCGGGAGAGGAGAGAGAACGGCGATTCGACGGGAAAGATTACGGACAGAAAGGATGTGGTTTAACGTATGAAACAGCAGGGGAAGTTTTTGCGCAAAGCGGTGGCGTGGAGTCTTATGGGAAGTGCAGTGGTCTTATGGGGTGGGCCATGGGCCGAAGCAGCCGAAACTGAGGATAAACCGAAGGAGTACACTCTGTCGGACATCGTCGTCTACGGCGAGCGGTCGGAGGACGTCTACGCCGGGGGCTACGTTGCCCGGGAAAGCGGCCTGCAGGCGCTGGGGAGTACCGATTTCATGGACATCCCCTTCAACGCGACCACCTTTACAGAGAAGGCGATTTCCCGCGTCAAACAGCCAGGCAATACCCTGGTACAGTTGGTGACGCTGGATCCCACGGTGACTTCCCGGGGCAATAAGACGTACAATGACATTAAGATTCGCGGCTTTTCCATCAGTCCCCACGATTATTTTCTGAACGGTGTTTCGGGGATGCTCTCTCAGTCGTCCATCCCGATGAATTTCGTCGAGCGCGTGGAGGTGGTATCGGGGCCGGATACGCTTCTCCACGGCGTCACGAGCAGCGGCAGCGTCGGCGGCTCCATCAACCTCGTCCCCAAGGTGGCGGAAGATACGCCCCGGATTACCTTCACCGAAACATTTTCCGGCAAGAGCCACTACGAACACGCCCTCGATTTAGGGGCGCGCTTTGGCAAAAATAAAGAGTGGGGCGTCCGCGCCAACATCGACGCGGCGGACGGCAACACGGAGTTCCACCACGAGCGGATGGCCTATCATAATATTTTCGTCAACTTCGATTATCGCGGGGAAAAGACGAAAGCTCAGCTCCTCTACGGCTATCGCTATGTCAATCAGACAGCGCCCACCTTTTCGCTGAATCTGAACGGGCATGAGCTGCCACCGGCGCCCTCGGGGGATGCGAATTTCCAGCTTCCCTGGTCGCGCTATCGCTACAATAACAACATTCTCACCTTAGCCGTGGAACATGCGTTTTCCAAGGACTGGCAGGCCTTCTTCCACGCCGGGTATCACGATGAGGATTGGAATTCCTGTTATGAATCCTATTATCCCATGCTGATGGATAATCAGGGGAATTTCCAGGCGGGGATCGAGGAAGTCCCCATCGCTTTCTGGCGGCTGAGCTTTGATGCCGGGCTGCGGGGCAAGGTGAAGACGGGGGCGCTGACCCACAACCTCGTCTTTCGCGTGGACCGCATGTCATCAAACGGCGGCGGGCAGGATTGGTACGGCGATGATGAATTTGGCAATCCCTATACATTTTACGGCAATATCTACGATCACTCCATCCTACAGAACGTCACCCCTGCGCCGCCGCGCTTGGATCCGTGGTATTACAGCGGCGCGAAGATATTGAGCGGCGTCACCGTCGTCGACCGTCTGGTCACCGACGACGAGAAGTGGACGTTTTTGGCCGGGCTGCGTTACCAAAAGGAAAAAGCTTTTCGCAACCATAACGGGAAAGATTACACCGGCTCCTATTCTACCTCGGCGACAAGTCCCAACGTCGGCGTCATGTACAGGCTCAGTCCCGAGGCCAAGCTCTACGCGAATTATATGGAAGGACTGGGGAACGGTTATTTCGTTCCCAGACGGTACGCCAATGGCGGCGCGTATCTGCCGCCGCAGCTCACGAAGCAGTGCGAAGTCGGTGTCAAGTGGGATACGAAGAAATTCGCTGGCAGCTTCAGCATCTTTTCCCTTGAGCAGGAAAACGCCTATGCCGACGCGGCTAAGGTGTACGATTATCATGGCCGCCAGAAGAACCGCGGGGCGCAGGTGACGGTATTCGGCGAACTATCGCCGAAATTCAGCCTCGTCGGCGGCCTGATGTACCTTAAGGCCACCCAGTCCGGCGGCGCGAACGACGGGCGGGAGCTTCACGCCACCCCCAACTGGAACGCGTCCTTGATGGCGGAATATAAGGCGAATCCAAACTGGACAGCCTTTGGCCGCCTGACCTATACCGGCTCCGCCTATCTGACACCGGCCAACCGCGCTAAAGTACCGGCGTGGTACCGAGTGGACGTTGGGGTACAGTATGAAAAGCCGCTGGCGGACGGAAAGGCCATGCGGGTCGGCCTCAACGTTTTTAACGTCTTGGATCGGCGCTATTGGTGCGCCCGGGGGAATGATGTCGTTGCCCTGGAAGGGCCGCGCAGCATCGTCTTGACCTTTGGCTATGATTTTTAAGCGCTTGTTCTTGGGGACGCTCTCCGGCAGTCTTTTTTTGCTGTTGGGGAGCGTTTTCTGCGGCGGCTGCACAGCGCATGAGGATAGCCCCGCGCCCGCCGCAGAAAGGCTGGATGCGCACAGAGGCGCTTTCCCGGCGGCGCATGACAGCGAAAAATGCCGCGCCATCGTCAATCTTCGGGTGTCAAATTATTTCGCCTCCGGGGAATCGGTACAGTATGCGAAAGGCGTGCCGCAGCGCATTGTCGTGGTCGGCTCGGGGGAGATCGAGACGCTGTTGGCCTTCGGGGCGGCAGACCGCATTTTAGCGGCGGAATCATGGTACCCGTTGGAAAATTTTCTGCGCCCGGAATACCGCCCGCTGGTCAAACAGCTTCCTCTCGTTCCCTATGGGCAGATCAGCTTGGAGTACCTGATGTTTTTAGAGCCGGATCTCTTGGTAGCCCAGCAGTGCATGTTCACGGATAAGCGCTTTATCAGTACGGACTTTTGGAACCGGCGGGGTGTTTTGACCTTTGTTCCCTGGAATACGAATGATCCCGGGGGCCACGCCCATCACGAGACCATCGAAAGCGAGATGAAATTCCTCTACGGGCTGGGACAGCTGCTCCACGAGGAAGAGCGGGCGACGCGGATGATCGACGGCGTCTACCGAACGCTGGCGGATATTCAGGAACGCTGCGCCCCTTATCATAAGCCCAAAGCACTGGTCATTGAATTTATGGGGAAAGAGATTGCTTCCTACGATGTGACGAAGCTGGCCGGGGACATGGTGACGCGGCTCGGCGGAGAAATCCCTGAGACAGCGCCGATGATCGATCGCGAAACGCTGCTGGCCATAAATCCGGAGGTTCTCTTCATCGTCTGTTACGGGGAGGAAGACGCTCGGCAAGTCGTTGCGCGGGTTTTGAATGATCGGGCGTTGAACAGTCTGGAAGTCGTTCGTACGGGGCGTATCTGTCCGTTGCTTTTAGAATATGTTTATTCTTCGGAGGTGCGCACGGAGGACGCGCTGAAAATCATCGGCCACGCCCTTTATCCTGACCTGAAAGGACTGTCCGCCCCGCGCGGCTTTTAGCGATTGGGGCCGGGCCTTGGCCCCGGGGGCGGTGTTTTCGTGTCAGGGATCAGAAAAAGGGCCTGTCTCACATTCGGAAGGTGTGAGACAGGCCCTTGGCGATTATACGCCGTGGGAGAGGATTACTTCTGGCTGTCTAATTTCGACGTATCCATGCGGTTTGCCGTGTCGATGGTGTCGTTGTATTCTTCCACCATATCGTTGAACTTTTTCGCATCGTCGCCGCTGGCTAAATACTCGCGGACTTCGCCGATGAAGCTGTTCATATCCCGCTTATAGGATTTAGCTTCTTCGGAGTCCAGCGCGTTGTTGAGGCTCTCCAGATCCTTGAGCTGCTGCTCGACCGCCGCGGCGTCGTACGTCGGTTTAGCCAGCTCATCGACGATATGGCTCGCTTTAAGGCCGATTTCTAAAAAGCGCGCCGTGTTCTTCTTGCCGGCTTTCTTCATTGCCTCCAACTGCGCTGCCTGCAGATCTTCGTTGTGCTTGTCCACCAGACTGTTAAAGGACTCGTAGGCGGCGGCGAATTTATCGTACAGCGGCAGATACTGTTGCCGATCTGCTTCTGCCTGGGCGTATCCGTCGGAGAGATAGGTTTTTGCTGAATAGTAGCCTTCCATTTTAGTCGCGAGGGGGGCCAGATCCTTGAGGGCGGCCAGCACCTCATCCGCTGCTTTGTCCACATCGTCAAAACCGCTGCTCTTTTGGCGGGCATCTTTCAAATCCTTTTGCAGAATGTCGAAATCGGGCAGCGAGATGTGCGTCATCTGTTCGCCGCTGCGCAGATCTTCTAAAGAGGGCTGGATGGAAAAGGCAAAGGTCACCATTTTTCCATTGTATTGATTGGTGGCTGAGATGTAGGGAGAGAGTTTGGCGCGACCGTCTTCGGCTTTTTCGGCTGTCATCGGTGTGGACGAAGAACCGCTTTGACTGCTGCCTCCGCCGCAACCCACGAAGAGGAGCGACGATGCCGCCAAGAGCCCTCCCAAAAAGAGAACCGCACCTTTCCGATACCATGCTGTGGTTTTTGTCATGAAACCGCCTCCTTATTTTTGCATCATTGTCTTACTCAGACAATAAATTCAGAGAAAATATATCATTTTTTCGTCAAAAGGGCAAATTCTGTTTCGGGAGCGCTGACTGCCGGCTCGGGGAAAAGAGGAATATCGGTGCGTCTTAAGACGGCACGGGGCGCTTTCGGGCGGATTGGCAAATGGGGGCGGGAAAGATATAATAAGACCATGAGAAAAATAGAGGGAAGGAGGGATTTCATGGCGCGGGGAAAGGATGCCTACGGGGGCGGCCGCCGCAGCGCGGCGACGCAGGCGGGACTGTCGGAAAAGAGCCGGCGGCGCTTGGAAAACGCTAAAGCCGCTAATACCATCAAGGCGTATGAGGCGGATTGGCGGGATTTCACCGATTGGTGCCAGCATCACGAGGCTGCCGCCCTTCCGGCGGAGCCGGAGACCATCGTGAACTATTTGAGCGATTTAGCCGACGCCGATGAGGCCGTCAAGGCGAATACGGTGGCCCGTCGAGTGACAGCTATCTCCGAGAGCCACATCGCTGCCGGGTACGATCGGGAGCGCAACCCCGCTAAAGCAGGCATTGTCCGGGCGGCGGTGGCGGCCATTCGCCGGGAAAAGGGGACGTTTCAGCGGGGGAAAGCCCCGATTCTTTTGGAAACGCTCTCTCTCTTAGCGGACGGTTTTTCGGCGGATGGTCTCGCGACGAAACGGGATCGGGCTCTCATCCTTTTGGGTTTCGCCGGCGCTTTTCGCCGTTCGGAACTGGTGCGCGTGGAAGTGAAGGATCTCACCTTTACGCCTCAGGGCCTTGTTCTCTTTATCCCTCGCGCGAAGGGGGATCAGCTGGGTAAGGGAAGTACCATCGCTATTCCCTACGCGCCGGAGCCGTGCATCTGCGCTGTCCGGGCCGTACGGGACTGGATTGAGGCGGCGGGTCTCTCCGACGGCCCCCTCTTCCGTCCTCTGACGAAAGCGGGAACGCTTCGCGCCGTCCATCTCAGCGATAAATCGGTGGCGCTCATTGTGAAAAAGTATGCGGCCTTGGCGGGACTGGATCCCAAAGATTTTGCCGGGCACAGCCTGCGCCGGGGCTTTGCCACCAGCGCCGCCCAGCACGACGTGGACACCCTCTCCATCATGCGTCAGACTCGGCACAAATCGGAAAAGATGGTACATCGCTACATCGAACAGGGCAATCTTTTCAAAGAAAATCCCCTCAGCCGTATGTTCGGCGATCACCCGCCCCGCCGATGACGCTCTGTCCATAAGAAAACGCCCCGGGAATTTCCCGGGGCGTTTCTTTATGCACGAGGTTTCTCTTTCACGATGGCCATAAGCACAGCCTCGGAATTTTCCCAAAGCTTTGCCGATGGCAGGCCCGTGCCGTTACACTTCGCTGCGGTAGCGGATGGCGCGAATGATGCCTGCCTCGTCCACATCAAAGATCAGCTGGGTAGGCCGTCCGGCAAATTCATAGATGTAGGTGACCAGCCCCGGGGTGTCATGGAGCACATGGTCGGCCGCCCCGTACTTGGCGGTGACTTCCTCATATGGCGCGCTCACTAAAAAATGTGAAGGGGTGTGGAGATCAAGTCCCTTGACATCGTAGCCGGAGATGGGGAGTTCGCTGGCGGGGCGATCGTCGTTCGCCCCGGTGCGGGCAAGGAAAACGAATGTGCCGTGATATACGCTGTAACGTGCGAAGCGCATACCGTCGCCGGTAAACTCTTCCTTCTCCAAAAACTGCTCTCCGAAGGCGTCGAGATGGCCCAGGGTCGTTTTATGAGGAACGATTTCCCACTGCCCTCGCGGGGGCTTGGGCAAAATCAACGTGGCTTCCCCCTCGGGCATGGTATGGGCGAAAGCCGTGCCCCCCGCGGCACAGCACAGCCCCGCCACGAGGACGACGCCCCACAGCCATTTCGGTATCCATGGTTTCATTTTCCATCCACTCCTTTTTTACCATGAGGATAGGCTGCCTTTATTTTACGAATTCTCTTTGGTGCCGGCAAGAGGGAAAAAGGTCTGACGCAGTTTTTCCAGCGCCCGGCGCTTCATGGCGTTGGCGGCTTGCTGGGAGATGTTTAGGCGGCGGGCGGCTTCGCTTTGGGTCAGCCCCTCCCGATAGAGAAGGGAAAGAAGCTGACGCGGGCGGGGCGCGAGGGGCTTTAGCCAATCGGCGAAAGCGGCCTCGTCCTCTATGGCGGACAGGGCGGGATCGGGAATACCGATGCTGGTGATGAGATCGCCTTCCCCTTCGCTTTCTAAGGACAATACTTCGCGGTTCCAGCGCCGCCGGGCCTGCTTAAAAAGGGTGCGCAGATCGCCGTAGACTTTCGCTTTGGCCCAGCCGGGGAAAGGAACGCCCCGCGCCTCATCGTAGCTCGTCAGAGCCTCCCAAAAGCTTACCTGGGCCATCGCCTCAGCCTCTGCGGCGATGGGAGCAAGATGGCGCTGATGAGCCGCCTTGCGTAACAGGCCGCTGTAGTCCGCTAAAAGCCGGACAAAGGCGGCGTCGTTTCCTTGCCGGGCAGCCCGCAGATCGGCGGTTTGCCGCTGCGTTTCCCTTGTTTCGTTTTTCAATTTCCTCACCTTGTGGTGAGGAACCGGTTCCTCGAAAATTAGCGCTTGCCCATAGAATAGCGGGATGGTGGGGAGATGGCAAAAGCCGAGTGACGGTTCACTCGGCTTGAAAAATTTTTTCTGTTCTGTTATTATAGAACACACGTTCTAAAAAGAGAGAAGGGAAAATGATGAGGGACATATTGCCGGAAGACAGCGAGATCGCCGCTGTTTTACCGGAATATACAGAGCACGGCGACAGTACCCGCCTCATCTTGCGGGATGGGCGGGAGATCTTGGTGGACTGTACCACGCGCACCACGCTGCGCTACCTGGCGGAGCGGCGCTGTAAGAGCCTCGGTCTCATGCGGACTTGGGCGGCACGGTATACCCATCGCCGCAGCGCCAATCCCGTGCCCATCGACTGCGATCTCGTCCTCGTTCCCGTGAAAACCCGGGAGCCACGGGTGCCGGGGGATAATACCCTGGCGCAGGTCAATGTGGCCCTGGCGCCGCGCCTCGTCACCGAGCCGCAGACGGCCATCGAATTTCCCGGCGGCGGACGCATCCCCGTTCTCTGGAGTGAAAAGACCCTGTCGGCCCATATCGCCGAGGGGCGCCACATTCATGCCGACCTCATCCGGGACCAGCAGGAAAGCGTCCTGCGCCGCTTGACCCAAAAACCCTGGGCCGCAGAAAAATAGCGGCTGTCCAGGGAGCGTTGGAGGGGCAGCTGGGGAAGGTTTTCTGACGGCGGTTTTTGGTAAGGCGTTGTTATTTTCCTTTTCTCCGGCATGTGGGGGAGTGAAAGGAGGTGACAAATATGGCAATCGTCACGAAAGAAGCGGCCACGAAGCTCCTGATCAAAGTGGAGAACGGGCAGACGCCCGGCGGAAAGACTGCTTACGCCCAGCGTTCCTTCGCCGAGGTGAACCCTCAGATCACGAACGATGATCTCTACGCCGTGGGCGTCGGGATCGCGGGACTGCAAGCGAACGCGCTCAGCGCCATTCGCCGGCAGAGCACCGTCACGCTGGCCGAGGAATAAACCCCGCGCCATGCTATTTTGGAAGGAAAGGAGGTAACGAACCATGACGAAGACGCTGTACATGACCTTCGATCTTGACAACGGCAAGAAAAAGAAGATCGCCCTGGCTAATCCCAAGGACAATCTGGCGGATACGGACGTTCGCCCCGTAATGACGTCGATGATCACGCGCCATGCCCTGACTCCGGGGGGAGCCGCCCTTGCGGCAGTGGCTGCGGCTGTTGTCCGGGAAGTGAAGGACACGAAGCTCATCTGAGGAATACGGCTAATGCCGCAGAAAGAAAAGACCCGCTCACTGGAGCGGGTCTTTTTTGTATGTCGTTCTATTTTACTATGATTCGCCATAAATAAACCGTGGAGTCTCTCTTCGAGGGGAAATTTTTTCTAAGAGAGCAGATCCAGGAGGTTGAGCCGGGGAACCGATTTCATCTGGGGTTTCCCGTTGGCTTTTAAGGGACGTGAGAAATCGGGGACGAAGTGCATGGGGGGACGCTTTTTGTAGCGGCTGATGACTTTATTTCCCTGCAGTTCGGTGATTTCAATGGTGCCGTCGGGGAGAAAGCGCCGGCGCTTAACGATGGCTTTATCGTCGATATCGGCGGCTTCAAGGCGTTCCGTCGCCTTTTCTACGTTGTCGATGGCTTCTTCCCTGTTGGCCATGGCTAAAAAGATTTTGCGAAATTCCGCCTCGCCGCTGGCGTTTGCCATTTGCCGCGACAGCCGGGCTAGGGCCGCATGATTTGCTTTTCGTTCCACTTTCATGGGCGATTTTCTCCTTTCTGTACGTATATGAATTATATCGGGAATTTTTGCCGGAGTCTTAAATGCGAAGGAAGTCGGCCGCAAGCCATAGAAAAGCCGCCGCGTGTGAGGCGGTGGCTTTTTCTATGGCTTGCTTTTTTATTTACTGCGGCGGCGCTTTTCCTCCGCTTTGGCTTTTTCTTTGGCGGCTTTTTCCGCGGCTTTACGTTCTTTTTCCAACTGCTTTTCGCGTTCCTTACGTTCTTTTTCTAATTGCTTTTCCCGATCCCGACGCTCTTTTTCCAGCCGTTCCCGGTCGTGATCCGTCAGTTCGCCTTTGGTGCGGGCGATGAGTTCTTCTTGGTGCTTTTCCGCGTAGTCAATGATCGCCTCAAAGAAGACCCGGTTGAGATTTTTCGGCGCCAGGTCGGCGATTTTCAGAACTTCGTTCGGCTGTGTTTCTTCCAGCGTGGAAAATTGGGAGTCTAAGAGGTGTACGGAGTCGATGGTGGCTTCCTGTTTTTTGAGATTGATGCGAATATAGTCCGCTTCTCCCGCCAACCCTTCGAAGCCCTCCGTAGGCAGATCCCGCCAGCGGCGTTTTTCTATGACGTCGTCGATCTGCACCGTATCGTAGGTTTTGAGGGTCGGCACGATTAAGAGGTTCAGGTCGATATGGCCCTTTTCGTCGACTCCATAGCAGATTTGCTCTTTATTGAAGAAATAGTTCATGCGGGCCGAAGATTGAACCCATTCGTAGATCGTTTCCGGGACCTGAGGCGGCGCCGCCTCACCCTGGGAGCAGAAGCTTCCCGTCAGTAAAGCCGCCAGCGTCAGGCGTTTCAGCCATCCAACCATCCGCGCCATCCCTCCTGAAAATACCGGCGGATAGCGCCATCGTCCGCCGGTTTGTTTTGCTGCTCTGCGTGTACTTTAACCACGCAACGCAGACTGCGCTGCACGCGTCTTTGTCAAGTGGGGCGGTACGTGTTCGCACCAAATTCACGCCCTGCTCACCAAGTGTCCCTATCATAGAGGGGGAACGTGAAAGGCGGCTGAAAGTCCCAGGCCGGAGCATCAGTCCTCGCGCGCCTGAGAGATACGATCCAATTCGTAGGGCGTTTCCTGGTAGACATAGTAATTGAGCCAGTTGGCGAAGAGCAGGTTGGCCACGGAGCGCCAGCGCACGACGGGGGGCCGGGAAGGATCGTCGCCGGGGTAGTAGTTGCAGGGAACAGAGATGTCTAATCCGGCGGCTTTGTCCCGGTCATATTCCCCTTTTAGCGTCAGGGGGTCGTATTCGGCGTGCCCGGTGATGAAGAATTGGTTCGCCGCTAAATTGGCCACACAGTAGACATCCGCCGGGGCTTCGGCCTCGGCCATGACGGTGAGCTGCGGGACGCGGGCGATGTCGGCGCGGCGCACTTCGGTGTGACGGGAGTGGGGGACGTAAAATTCGTCGTCAAAGCCCCGGAAGAGTTTTTCGTGTTCCACGCAGAGATGATGGGCGAAGACGCCGAAGACTTTTTCCGGCAGGGCGTATTTGGGGATGCCGTAGTGGTAGTAAAGCCCGGCCTGGGCGCCCCAGCAGATGTAAAAGGAGGAGAAGGCGTGGGTTTTGCTCCATTCCATGATCTCACAGACTTCATCCCAGTAAGCGACTTCTTCAAAGGGCATCTGTTCCACCGGGGCGCCGGTCATGAGGAAGCCGTCGTATTTGCGGTTCCGGACTTCAGCGAAGGTGCCGTAAAATTCTGTCAGGTATTCCCGGGAGGTGTGCTGGGGCAGGTAGGATTCGGTGTAGATAAAGTCCACTTCCACCTGGAGGGGCGAGTTCCCTAAGAGGCGTAACAGCTGCGTCTCCGTGACAGATTTCACCGGCATGAGGTTCAGGATGCAGAGGCGCAGGGGGCGGATGTCCTGCCCGTAAGCGCGGTCGGCGTTCATATAAAAGATGTTTTCTTGTTCCAATACCGAAGCGGCAGGGAGTTTATTAGGGATTTTGATCGGCATAAACGAGATCTCCTGTTTTGAATTGTCGCGGGGCGAAAAAGGCACGGCCCGGCTGTCCGGAGGCGCGAAGGGCGCCTTTCCCGGAGTGCCGGGCTGTGCTATGGGACGATCAGCCCCTTGGACGAGGCGGCGGGCGTATGTGTGATGCGGCGTGTGCCGGTTATTTTCATTATGACGCGGCGGGAGCCGGCTCAGGATTCGTGGCGGCCGGCTTAGCAGCGTTTCCTCCCGCGCCTAAATCGGTTCGATAGCGGTTCAGCCAGTGAGTGTAGCCTTTGATGAAGGCCCGCAGGCGGACTAATCCGTGCTCCTGTGCCGTGCCGGCCCGGATGGCGGTGTAGCGTCCGTCCAGCATATCGGCCATGTCTTTCCATCCGGCGGCAGCATTCCAGACGCGCCCGCTGATAATTTTTTCCGTGCCTTGCTGGCCGTTGAGGGCTTTTTTCGTGAACTTGACTTCGGTGATATTGCCCGCCGCGTCCTTCGTTTCCATCCATTCCCAGTAAATGAGGTTGTCCCCCGCCATGCGCATGGTGGTCATGTCGGCCCGGGCGGAACTCATGGAGCCGCTCTCTGATTTCGACTCCCAGAGCAGTACCCAGCGGTCGGCAGCTTTCTGCCGCTCCCGCTCGCCGTAGTGAAAGACGGAGTCCACGATGGCGACGTAGAAGTCCTCATCGAAGGATTGACTGTTGATTTCTTTTGTCGTCCGGGGATCATAGACTTTTGACCAGATGACCTTATTGTTCGGGTCGTAAAAATTTTCCTGTACATATTCGATTTCCCGGGTCTGGGGACGGACGAGAAGCAGCGCCGTGCTGTAGGCAAGGCGCTTGGGATCGGGGATACTGGCTTCGATGCCGTAATTGGCGATGGTCTCCTGGGCACCGCCGGCGGTGTAGACGGTCTTCGTCCAGGCCGACAGCTGCGTGGGCACGCCGTTGATGGCGCTTTCCACCTTCACGTGGGAAGGGGCGTAGTATTTGCCGTACTTCGTGTCGGAATCAATCCATACCCATTCGTTAGCTGCTGCTTCGGCCAGCGTGCCGGCCATCATCCACAAGGCCAGCAGCAGGCCGGTGAGCATTGCGCTGCGTTTCATCTTCGGCTCCTCCTTCGGACGCAACCGTCCAAGATCATATTTCGTATGATAGCTTATGAAGTACCTTTATTTTCATTATATCATAGAATTATACCATAGAGG
>CAJPQU010000042.1 GCA_905372875.1 uncultured Schwartzia sp.
TTTCCGAGCAGGAGATTTTGCGGGATATCGCCCAGGGGGGCGGCTTTGTCTGGGTGAAGCATTTTCTGACGACGGATGAGACGGCGGCGGTGCGGCGCCTCATCCGCGAGGAAGGGTATAACTGTCTCGGGTTTCAGGATGAGCCGCGGCGTTTTTATCCCAATGACGAGCTGGCAGCTCATATCCTGGGCTTCGTGGGGACGGACGACATCGGTCTGGACGGCATTGAGCAGGCGTACGACAAACTCATTAAGGGTGAGAAGGTCGAGACGTACGTTCAGTTGGACAACGCCAACAGCCGCCCCATCTTGGATTCCATCTTCGCCCGCCATCAGTACGAAGGGGATCAGTGTAAGACCATCGAGCTGACCATTGACGCCACCATGCAGTTCATGGTGGAAGAGGCGCTGAACGCGGCGGTAGCGGATACGAATCCGCAGGCGGTCACGGCTATCGTCATGGATCCCAAAACCGGCGAAGTGCTGGCCATGGCTTCCCGGCCTACCTATAATCCCAACCGTTTCGGCGATTATCCGGCGGAGGTGTGGAAAAACCGTGCCGTTTCCGCCATTTACGAGCCGGGCTCCACTTTTAAGTCTATCGTGGCGGCGGCGGCTCTGCAGGAAGAAGTAGTGGCGCCCAACGATTGGTTTCACGATCCGGGTTTTGTGGTGGTGTCCGAGCGGCGCATCCAGAATTGGAACGGGGAGAGCTTCGGGACGGTCACCTTCACCGATGTGGTGAAACATTCCCTCAATACAGGATTCGCTTTAGTGGGGCTTGATTTAGGGGCGGAACGGCTGACGGAGTACGCGAAGCGCTTTGGCTTTGGGGAGCCTACGGGCATTGAACTGCCGGCGGAAGAAGGAGGGATCCTCTTTGATCCGGAGGATATGCGCGATTCGGATATCGCCACCATGTCCATCGGGCAGAGCATCGCGGTGACGCCCTTGCAGCTGGTGACGGCCATGTCGGCCATCGCCAACGACGGTATCTTGATGAAACCGCACATTGTGAAGTCCATTCGCAACGCGGACGGTTCCATTTACGAGGAAACGCGGCCGGAAGAGGTGCGCCGCGTCATCGAGTCGGTGACCGATAAGACCCTCACGGGGCTCTTGGAGCAGGTGGTGGCCGCGGGCGGCGGCGAGAAGGCGCAGGTGGCAGGCTATCGCATCGCGGGCAAGACGGGCACGGCGGAGAAGATTAACCCCAACGGGGGCGGCTACATGGCGGGCCGGTATATCGCCTCCTTCTGTGGGTTCGCGCCTGTCGAGGATCCCCGGCTGACCCTTTTGGTGGTCATCGACGATCCTTCGGGCATCTATTACGGGGGACAGATCGCTGCACCGGTGGCCAGCCGTATCTTTTCCCAACTGCTGCGTTATCTCCACATTGAGCCTTCCAGTGATCCCTTTGTCGGACAGAAACCGGACACGACGAAAACTGCACCCTCGGCGGGAACCGGTCATCGGGTGGCCGTTCCTTCGGTCATCGGGCTGGATGCGGCGGAAGCGACCCTGCGTCTCCAAGAGGCGGGACTCAGGATCGAGTCGTCAGGGCGGGGCGTCGCCGTGGGGCAGAGCTGGGCGGAGAATACAGTGGTGCCCCGGGGAACCACCGTGGTGGTGCAGTTTGCGCCTCCGCCGCCCTGACGTCGTTTTCGGGAGAACGGCAGGATTTGATGCGGCCTGTACCTATGGGGAGAGAGGGGCAGGCGCGTTTGAAGGTGCGTGAAAGAAAAGAGGAATGGCATGGAGCGGGAAGCGGATGTAGTCATTGTCGGCGGCGGTATTGTGGGAACAGCAATCTTGTCGGCATTGGCCCGGTATGATCTCAGATGTCTCTTAGTGGAGCAGGAGCCGGATATTGCTGCCGGGACGACGAAGGCGAACAGCGCTGTCCTGCATGCCGGATTCGACGCCCCCACCGGGAGCCTCAAGGCGAAGATGAACGTCCGCGGAAATCGCCTGTACCATGAAATGCAAAGCGAGCTCTGTTTGGATATTCAGTGGACGGGTTCCCTAGTAGTGGCTCGGACGCCGCCAGAGGAAGAATGTTTGGCGGTGCTGAAAGCGCGGGGGGAAGCGAATGGGGTGCCGGGGCTCGAGCTATGGGACGGAGTGAAGGTACGGCAACGAGAGCCGCATTTGAGCCGGGATGTTCGCGCCGCTCTTTGGGCGCCTACCGCCGGGATTTGTTGGCCCTTTGGCATCGCTGCGGCCTTTGCGGAGAACGCGGTGCAAAATGGGGCTGAGATATGGCGTGACTGTCCGGTGACGGGCATCGTGACGGAAGATGGACGGGTGACAGCTGTGGAAACACCCCGCGCTATCGTCAAGACGCGGTTCGTGGTCAATGCGGCGGGCGTAAACGCCGATCGCGTAAGCGCCATGGCAGGGGACAGGAGCTTTTCCATCCGGCCCCGCCGAGGCGAATACCTTCTCTTTGATCGGGGTGCCCAAGCTCAAATGGTACGGGGCATCGTCTTTCCTGTGCCGACGGAGAGATCGAAGGGAATTCTCATCTGTGCCACTACCCATGGCAACGTTTTCATAGGGCCGAATGCGGAAGACACGGAGGACCGAGAGGATGTGGCTGTCACCGCCGCCGGGATGCAGGAGGTTTTAGCGGGGGCGAAGAAACTCCTGCCGGAGATTCCCGGCGGGCTGGTCATTACGGAATTCGCCGGCCTGCGGGCGGTCTCTTCCACCGGGGATTTCATTTTAGGGCCGTCTTCGAAAACAGACGGCCTCATTCAGGCGGCGGGGATTCAGTCCCCCGGGCTGACGGCGGCTCCGGCGATTGCCGAGGCCGTTATGGAATATATTGTCAGAGCAACGGGAGCTGCAAGGCGCTCGTCATATCGTCCGGGGCGTCCGAGGCAACTGGTTTTTCGGGCCCTCGACCCGGCGGCGCAGGCGGCGCTCATCGCCCGGGACGAGCGCTACGGGCGCGTCATTTGCCGTTGTGAGACGATTACCGAGGGGGAGATCGTGGACGCCATCCGCCGTCCCTGCGGGGCGCGCACCGTGGATGGCGTAAAGCGGCGCACCCGGGCCGGAATGGGGCGATGTCAGGGCGGTTTTTGCGGCCCGCGGGTCATCGCCATCCTGGCGCGGGAATTGGGGATCTCCGTGCCGGAGGTCAGAAAAGACGGAACGAAATCATATCTGTATTACGATAAGGTGGGAGGGACGGAGGCGTGAACCGATCCGGGGAACCTTATGATATCATCATCGTGGGCGGCGGCCCCGGAGGGCTTTCCGCCGCCTACAGCGCGTGGCGAAATGGTGCGCAGCGCGTCCTCGTCTTGGAGCGGGACCGGGAAGTGGGGGGCATTTTGCAGCAGTGCATCCACAACGGATTCGGGCTGCACCATTTCCGAGAAGAATTGACCGGCCCCGGGTACGCTCAGCGCTGTTACGATTTGGTGAAGGATAGGCCCGAGATTGAGATTCAGACGGATACCATGGTATTGGAAGTGCGGGCGGATAAGACGGTACTGGCCGTCAGCCCGGTATTTGAGCGTCAGGAACTTTCGGCCAAAGCCGTCATCCTCGCCATGGGCTGCCGGGAGCGCACGCGAGGGGCCATTCGCATCCCCGGTACACGTCCGGCGGGAGTTTACACGGCGGGGGCGGCCCAGCGCATGGTCAATATGGAGGGGTATCTCCCGGGACATCGGATCGTCATTTTGGGCTCGGGGGACATCGGCCTCATCATGGCCCGGCGTATGGCCTTGGAAGGCTGCCAAGTGGAAGCGGTGCTGGAAATATGTCCCTATTCCAACGGCCTCACGCGCAATATTGTGCAATGTCTTAACGATTATGACATTCCCCTCTATCTTTCCCATACCATCGTGGCCATTGAGGGGCGCGATCGGGTGACAGGGGTGCGGGTGGCGAAGGTGGATGATCGTATGCAGCCGCAGCCCGAGACCGAGTTTACCATAGCCTGCGATACGGTGCTTCTCTCCGTCGGTCTCATCCCAGAAAACGAGCTTTCCCGCGCTCTCGGGGCTGAGCTTCATCCCAAGACCGGCGGGCCAGTGGTGGATCAGTACCGGGAAACGAGCCGGCCCGGGGTCTTTGCCGCCGGGAACGTGGTCCACGTCCACGATTTAGTGGATTTCGTGTCGGAAGAGGCGGAGATTGCCGGAAAATACGCGGCGCTCACCGCTCAGGGGGAGAGGCACAAAGAACGGCGATTTGTTCGAGTGCTGCCCGGCTCCGGGATTAATACCTGCGTGCCCCAGCGGCTTTGCCTGATCGAAGAAGAGCCCCCAATACGCCTGCTTTTGCGAGCGGCCCGGCCGATGCGCCAGGCAACATTGACGGTGTCCGGTGCGGAGGGCGTTCTTTTCACGAAGCGGCTGGCGGTGGTCAAGCCCAGCGAGATGATCGCAGCGGATATGAACGGCGTGCGGCTTGGTGATTTGACCGCGGACGTTACGGTGTCCATAGAGGAGGGTACACGGGGATGACGACGGAAGAAAAAGTGTTTCATTGTATCATGTGTCCGATGGGGTGTGAACTTCGCGCGACGGTAGAAGACGGCGTAGTGCTCAGGGTGACGGGCAATCAATGTCCCCGGGGTGCGAAATATGCCCGGGATGAGATCACCGCACCCCGGCGTATGCTGACGACGACGGTGCGCATCGCGGGGGGAGTGCTGCCGCTTCTTCCCGTCGTCTCGGCCGCGCCGCTTCCCAAAGATCGCATCTTAGACTGTGCCTGCGCTCTGCGCAACGTAACGGCGACGGCTCCGGTGCGGGCGGGAGATGTGGTGGCAGCCGATATTTTAGGGCTGGGCGTCGATATCGTAGCCAGCCGGGATATGGCATTGAGATAAGGGAGGAAGAAGATGACGACATTTCACGGGGGGCTTCCCGAGCCGCCGCCGGAAAGAAAAACGAAAGCGAGGATGTTCAGCCGCAGTCAGATCGCCAGCATGCTGCTGTCAGGGGTGTTGTTTTGTTATGCTCTTCTCCGGGAGGATGTGGCACTGGCCTTTTTGACCGTGTCCTTTCTCCTCTTTATGCTGCATCCTTTGGCAGAAAAATTCTGGGGTGTGACCTGCGGCAACGTCATGAAAGGTATGGCCATGGGCCTAGGGTTTGGCGCGCTGGTACTGGCATTCTTTTAACAAAATAGACACGGCAAAATCTAATGACCGGGAAGGGGGGGAAAGACCTTTCCGGTCTTCTTTTTTTACCTGTGCTGCGGCCTGTTTTCGGCAGGAAAAAAGGCGGTGGTTGTAGAAGTATAACTAAAAATAAAGTTTAAAGTTCACGGACGAATATCGTTTTGTGATGGACATTGACAAGTGAGGGGGGCGAAGATGATGGGAATCGATTGTCTGGCCATGATATTGGCCGGGGGTCAGGGGAGCCGATTGGGCGTCTTGACGAAGAATGTGGCTAAACCGGCAGTGTCCTTTGGGGGAAAGTATCGGATTATCGATTTCCCTTTGAGCAACTGCGCCCATTCGGGCATTAAGCGCGTGGGGGTATTGACTCAGTATCGTCCCTTCGCGCTGCACAACTATGTGGGCAACGGCGAAGCGTGGGACTTGGACGGCCGCTACGGTGGGGTATTTATCCTGCCGCCCTACGCGCGGGCTAAAGGGGCGGACTGGTATCGGGGAACGGCGGACGCGATTTACCAGAACCTGAATTTCATCGAAATGTCGGATCCGGAGTACGTTTTGGTGTTGTCCGGTGATCACATCTACGCCATGGATTATTCGAAAATGTTGGAGGCACATCGGAAAAACAAGGCGGAGGCTACCATCGGCGTCATTGAAGTGCCGTGGAGTGAGGCGCCGCGCTTTGGGATCATGGAGACGGACGAGGCGGGGCGTATCCAGGAGTTCGTGGAAAAGCCGGCCGTGCCTAAGAGCAATCTGGCGTCCATGGGGATATATGTCTTTTCTACGGCGTTTTTGCGCCGGTATCTGGAGGCAGACGCGAAGAATTCCCGTTCCAGCCACGATTTCGGCAAGGATGTGATCCCCCGGATGCTGGCGGATCGGGCAAGGCTCTTTTCCTATCCCTTCGCGGGCTATTGGAAAGACGTGGGCACCATCGAGTCTCTGTGGCAGGCGAATATGGATTTTTTGGCCAATCGGCCGCCCATCGACATCGGCGGCGAGTGGCGCATCCATTCCGCCAACGTGCCGGTGCCGCCGGAATTTTTGGGCGCGGAGGCCGCCGTGGAGCAGTCGCTGGTGAATGAAGGCTCAGTGATCTTCGGGCGGGTGGAGCATTCTGTCATTTCCACCGGTGTGCGCATCGCTCGAGGGGCGCGGGTGACGAATTCGGTGGTCATGCCTTTCGCCCGCATCGGGGAAGACGCGGTGGTGGATCATGCCATCCTGGGGCCGGGTTCGGAGATTGCACCCTTGGCACGGGTACAGGGCCATGAAGAGGCCATCGCCGTCATCGCCGAGGAGGAAACTGTGCTGCCCGAGCCGGCGGCCCAACAGGTGGGCTGAAGAAGGGGCGTGAAGATGTGAATCGTGTGATGGGGCTCTTGGACCTGCAGCGGGACGAACCGCGGCTGCGAGAACTGACGTCCCGGCGGACCATCGCTTCGCTGCCCTTCGCGGGACGCTATCGGATCATTGATTTTCCGTTGTCCAGTATGGTAAATTCCGGTATTCAAAACGTGGGCGTCCTTTTGCCCGAGCAGTCCCGCTCCGTTCTTGATCACCTGCGGTCCGGCAAGGATTGGGGGCTGGCCCGGCACCATAAGGGGCTCTTTTACCTGCCGCCGGTTCCCCCCGAAGACGGACAGTCGGCGGGGGATTTGCGGAACGTGTATTACAATTTAGATTTTATTGAGAACAGCAACGAAAACTATGTCCTCTTTGTCCGGGTCAATGCGGTCTACAATATGGATTTCCGGACGGTGCTGCGGTTCCATCAGAATACGGGGGCCGATATCACGATGGTCGTCTCTCCGGCGCGGTGTGATGACAGGGCGGACAGCATCGTGGTGCGCAAGGCGGCCAACGGACTGGTGGAGGATATTTCCCTGCGCCCCTCCGTCACCAAGGGAGAGCCGCGGTCGCTGGGGATTTATCTGATGGAAAAGAAACGCTTTACCCAATTGGTGCGGGACGCTTTTGAACACGGCGGGAAAGATTTCCGCCGGGATGTTATCGTGCCCGCTGCGGGGAAAAATACCATTTACGCCTGCGAACATGGGGGATTTTCCTCGCGGATCCGTTCCCTTCGCGGCTTTTATAAGGCCAATATGGCGATGCTGGAGCCGGCGATTTGGGAAGAGATGTTCCTGCGCCAAGGGGCGGCGGTGTTTACGAAGGTGAAGGATATGCCGCCGGTCCGCTACAAGGGAGGGGCCAAGGTGACGAATTCTCTGATCGCTAACGGCTGCGAGATTTACGGACAGGTGGAAAACAGTATTCTGTTCCGCGGCGTCCGGGTAGCGCCTGGGGCTTTGGTGCGCAACAGCATCATCATGCAAAAGAGCGAGGTGCAGGAATTCGCTCAGCTTGACTGCGTCATTTGCGATAAGAATGTGGTGGTCACGCCGGAAAAGGCCCTGCGGGGCGCGGCAACTTACCCTATCTTGGTGGGGAAACAGGCCGTCGTTTGACCGTCGCCGCGCCGCCGCACCATCCCGAAGATGGCGGGCGGCGCTTCCTGTTTTAGGGAGAAGAATATCAGAGGGGGATGCAGATGGCAAGGAGGGAACGGGACGCGACGGTGCAGGCGCTTCAGAAGCGCTTTATCATGACGGCGCATATTCTGTTCGGACGCGACATCGATGAGCTGACGGATCAGGAAATCTACCGGACCATCACGGCAACGGTGAAGGAGCTGATTTCCGAGGACTGGATACGAACGAATCGACTGTATCAGGAAAAACGCGTCAAGCAGGTGTATTATTTTTCCATGGAGTTTCTTCTGGGCCGTCTCCTCAACACCAATCTCATCAATTTAGGCGTTAAGGAGACGCTGGTGGAAGCTTTAAAGGGGCTGAACCTCTCTTTGGCGCAGTTCTACGACGAGGAGCCGGACGCCGGCCTCGGCAACGGCGGGCTGGGCCGCCTGGCGGCCTGTTTCATTGACTCCATGGCATCGCTGGCGCTGCCCGCCCACGGGTGCAGTATCCGCTATAAATACGGCCTCTTCGAACAGAAAATCATTGACGGTCATCAGGTAGAGCTGCCCGATCGGTGGCTGCGGGACGGATTTGCGTGGGAGTACCGCAAGCCGGACAAGGCGGTAAACGTGCGTTTTGGCGGCAATGCCTACATGCGGGAACAGAACGACGGTTCCCTGGAATTGGTACATGAAGGATATACCACCATTTTGGCTGTGCCTTACGATGTCCCCATCGTGGGGGCGGAAAATCATACCGTCAATACTCTGCGCCTCTGGAACGCGGAAGTGGATCGGGATTTTACCGCTTACGGGATTCCCACCCAGGGGCGGCGGCACGACTGGCAGCAGTATAAGCGGACGGTGGAGAGCATTACGGAGTTCCTCTATCCTGACGACAGCTCCTACGAAGGCCGCCGTCTGCGGCTTGTTCAGGAATATTTCTTCGTTTCCGCCGGCGTTCAGAGCATCCTGCGCCGTCTCAAAAAATTGAAGACGGACCTTTGCCAGCTGGCCGATGAAGTGGCCATTCACATCAACGATACGCACCCCGCCTTGGCGGTGGCGGAACTCATGCGGCTCCTCATCGACGAGGAACACATGGCCTGGGGTGAGGCGTGGCGGATCACCGTGGGGACGATGGCGTACACGAACCATACTATCATGCCTGAGGCGCTGGAAAAATGGCCGGTGGACATGGTGAAGAGCCTTTTACCCCGCATTTATCTTATTATCGACGAAATCAACCGCCGCTTCTTAATGGACGTTCGCCATCAATACCCGGACGACGAGGAACGGGTGCGCGCCCTGTCCATCATTCAGGACGGGCAGGTACACATGGCCCGTCTGGCCGTGGTGGGAAGCCACAGCGTGAACGGGGTGGCCGCGATTCATACGGACATCCTGAAAAAGACGACGCTGCGGGACTTTTACCAGCTCACACCGGGGAAATTTAACAACAAGACCAATGGCATCACCCATCGCCGCTGGCTTATCGCCACGAATCCGGAGCTTTCCTCTATGCTGGATGAGACCATCACCCCGGTGTGGCGCAAGGAGCCGCTTCGCCTCGGGGAGCTTTCCGCCCACGCGGGGAATACGGCGCTTTTGGATGGGTTGGCGAAGATGAAGCTGACCCGAAAAAAGATACTGGCCCGTTACGTTCGGGAAAAGACGGGGGAGCGCCTTGACCCGCTCACCTTGTTTGACATTCAGGTGAAGCGCATTCATTCTTACAAGCGTCAGCTCATGAATATCCTTCACGTCATGTATATCGCAGACTGCCTGAAAAAGGGCAAGGAGAGCGATTTTTTGCCCACGACGGTCTTTTTCGGCGGCAAGGCCGCCCCGGGCTACTACATCGCCAAGGAGACCATCCGGCTCATCTGCGCGGTGGCGCGGCGCATCAACGATGATCCCCTCATCGGTCAGCGGCTGAAGGTCGTCTTTTTGGAAAATTTCGGCGTATCCCTGGGCGAGATCGTTTACCCGGCGGCGGATGTATCAGAGCAGATATCGACGGCCAGCAAAGAAGCTTCGGGCACGGGAAACATGAAGTTCATGATGAACGGGGCCATCACCCTCGGCACCCTGGACGGGGCCAACGTGGAGATCCGGGACGCGGTAGGGGATGCGAACTGTGTCATCTTCGGCCTCACGGCGGACGAAGTTCTGAATTATTATGCCCAGGGCAATTATTCGGCTTGGGATGAGTACCATGGCAACGAATCCGTCCGACAAGCTCTTGATCTTTTGGTGGATGGAACTTATGGGGATTTTCGCTCCCTATACGATTATCTGCTGCAAAATAACGACGAATTTTTCATTCTGAAGGATTTTGACAGCTATCATAAAGCGCACATAGAAATTCGTCGGCGTTACCGGGAGGAACGAAGCTGGCGGCGGTCCATGCTGATGAATATCGCCTGCTCGGGCCGGTTTTCCTCGGATCGGACGATTCGAGAATACGCCCGGGACATCTGGCATGTGGAGCCGGTGAAAATTTCCTGACGGGAAGGAGAGAGGCCTTATGAAGACGGCGGCGCTGGCAGAGTACGATATCTACCTCTTCCATCAGGGGACGAATTATCACGCGCAGGAAATGCTGGGGGCACATTATGTGGAACAAGAAGGCCGCTGTGGTGTGCGCTTTGCCGTCTGGGCGCCGCAGGCGAAAACGGTGAGCGTGGTGGGGGATTTCAACGGCTGGGATACCCGGCAGCATCCCATGGAACGTCTCACCGACAGAGAGATCTGGCATATTTTCGTTCCCGATCTGCCGCCGGATACTCTGTATAAATACGCCATCGAGCCGCCCTGGGGCGGGCCCTTCATCCTGAAGGCCGACCCTTACGGCTTCTTCGCGCAAAAAAAGCCGGAGACAGCTTCTCTCACCTATGATTTTCCCGCCTACGAATGGCAGGATGAGGCGTGGCAGCAGGCGAAAGGGCCTTCTTATGAAAAACCGATGCTGATCTACGAAGTTCACCTCGGTTCTTGGCGGCGCACACTGGAGGGGGCATATCTTTCCTATCGGGATTTAGCCGATCAGCTGGTGGCCTATGCCCGGGAGATGCACTACACCCATTTGGAGCTGATGCCCCTTTGCGAGCACCCTTACGACGGCTCCTGGGGCTATCAGGCCACGGGTTATTTTGCCGTGACCAGCCGCTACGGACGGCCGGAAGATTTTAAATACTTAGTGGACAAGGCCCATCAGGCGGGAATCGGGATCATCATGGATTGGGTGCCGGGGCATTTTTGCAATAACGATGAGGGTTTGCGCCGTTTTGACGGGCTGAACCTCTACGAATCGGATAATCCGCAGCGGGCGGAGAACCGGGGGTGGGGGACGACAAATTTTGATTACGGCCGCACGGAAGTCCAGAGTTTCTTGATTTCCAACGCGCTTTTTTGGATGGAGGAGTATCACGTCGACGGCCTTCGGATTGACGCCGTGGCCAATATGCTCTACCTCAACTACGGCCGTGAGGAAGGCGAGTGGCAGCCAAACCGGTACGGCGATACGGGGAATCTCGAAGCCATGGAGTTTCTGCGCAAGCTCAATGCGGCGGTCTTCAAGTATCAGCCCTACGCTCTCATGATCGCCGAGGAATCCACCTCGTGGCCCCTCATCTCCAAGCCCGTCTATCTAGGGGGCATGGGCTTTAATTACAAGTGGAACATGGGCTGGATGAACGATATTTTAAAATACATGAGCCTTGATCCTATCTATCGCAAGTGGAATCAGGATAAGCTGACCTTTTCCCTGATGTACGCCTTTTCGGAGAACTTCATCCTGCCCCTCTCCCACGATGAGGTGGTACACGGGAAATGCTCTCTTCTGAGCAAGATGCCGGGGGATTATTGGCAAAAATTCGCGGGGCTGCGGGCGTTTTTCGCTTATTGGATGGCCCATCCGGGGAAGAAGCTCCTCTTCATGGGCGGGGAGTTTGGCCAGTTCATCGAGTGGAATTTTGACGACAGTCTCGATTGGCACCTCATCGAACAGTACGATAAGCACCGGGAGATGCAGGAATTTTCCCGGTCGCTGAACTGTTTTTACCGGGTGACGCCGCCTTTTTGGGAAGTGGACTTTGACTGGCAGGGGTTTGAGTGGATTGATTGCCGCGATGCAGAGAACAGTGTAATCGCTTTTCTCAGAAGGGCGAAGGACGGGGATTTCGTTATTGCCGTCAGCAATTTTACGCCTGAGGTGCGCCATGGGTATCGGGTGGGTATGCCGAAAGCTGGGATTTACCGGGAGGTATTCAACAGCGACGATATCCTTTTCGGCGGCTCGGGGGTGAAAAACGCGGGAGCACTTAGAACAGAAGCGGTGCCGTGGCACGATCGGGCGCAATCGTTGGCTCTGACGCTGCCGCCGCTGACTACGATCTATCTACGATGGGAAAAGGAACGTTCGGATTTCGGCGGGGAAGAGGTAAGGTAAGCACGAAGGAGGTTTGCCGTTATGTTAAAGGTTCTGTTTGTGGCGTCGGAAGCGGTCCCCTTCATCAAGACTGGCGGACTGGCCGACGTGGCCGGTTCGCTGCCCAAGGCGCTGCGGGATAAAGGCGTTGATATCCGGGTCGTCCTGCCTAAATATGCCGGCATCCCGGCGTCTTATCGGCAGCAGATGGAAGTCGTCTGCCGGATGGAGATTGCCGTGGCCTGGCGAAAGAAGTACCTGGGGATAGAAAAGCTGGAAGAGGGCGGCATCACGTGGTACTTCATCGACAATGAAGAATATTTCGCCCGGGACGGCTGCTACGGGTACGATGACGACGCGGAGCGCTTCGCTTTCTTCAGCCGGGCCGTCCTGGCGCTCTTGCCGGCCGTTGATTTTTGGCCGGATATTCTCCATACCAATGATTGGCATACGGGGCTGATCAATGTCTTCTTGAAGCTCAGCACGCCGGGGGAACCGCGCTACGGGCACATCCGTACCGTCTTTACCATTCATAACCTTAAATACCAGGGCATCTTCCCCAAGGAGATCATGACCGACGTCTTAGGGCTCGATTGGAAATATTTCAACAACGGGGACCTGGAATATTACGACGCCGTGAATTTCATGAAGGGCGCCATCGTCTACGCCGATCATATCACCACGGTGAGCCGCACCTACGCCGAGGAAATCCAGTATGAATATTTTGGTGAAGGGCTGAACGGCCTCTTGCATAGCCGCCGTGAACATCTCACGGGCATCGTCAACGGCATCGATACGGCGCTGTACGATCCGGCTACTGACCCACATTTGGTGAAAAATTATGATCGCACTACCGCCATGCGCAAGATCGATAATAAGGTGGCCCTGCAGCGGGAATTGAATCTTCCCGAGCGCCGTCGGACGCCTCTCATCGCTATGATCACCCGGCTGGTGGAGGCGAAGGGGCTGGATTTGGTGATGCGAATCATTGATGAGCTGCTCATTCACGAAGATTTTCAGTTTGTTCTCTTAGGCGTGGGAGATCGTTTTTATGAAGATTGGTTCCGGGAACTGGCCTGGCGCCACCCCCAGAAGGTATCCAGCCATATTGGGTTTGACAATGCATTGGCCCAGCGGCTTTACGCCGGAAGCGAGATGTTCCTCATGCCGTCGATGTACGAACCCTGCGGTATCGGGCAGCTCATCGCCCTTCGCTACGGCTCTATTCCTATCGTCCGCGCTACCGGAGGGCTCAAGGATACGGTGCATCCCTATCATAAAGAAACAGGAACGGGCAACGGGTTCCTTTTCCCGAATTTCAATGCCCATGAGCTGATGTATGCCATTAAGCGCGGATTGGCGATTTACAAACACATTGAATCGTGGCAGGGCTTGGTGGAAAACGCCATGGACGCGGACTATGGCTGGCCTCGATCGGCCGAAGAATACGCGGTGCTTTATGAGACGTTGGCGCGGTAAAGGAGGCTTGGTCAAAACACCGGAGAGGCAGAATAACGATCGCGGCCGGGAGGGGACATCTTCCGCGGCACGACTGAGGGATAAGGGACGGGGACATGGGGG
>CAJPQU010000043.1 GCA_905372875.1 uncultured Schwartzia sp.
GGCAGCGTCTTCATGTCCAGCTGCACCACGAAAGTCGCCGTCTACGCCCTGCTTCGCGTCTTCGGCGGCACGGAGCTCCTCATCGGCGTCGGCGTCCTCATGGCGCTCTACGGCGCCACCTTCGCGGTGATGGAAAACGACATGATCCGACTATTAAGCTATCACATCGTCAGCCAGGTGGGTTATATGGTAGCAGGGGTCGGCATCGGGACGCTGATGAGCCTAAACGGTGCTACCGCCCATGCCGTCTGCCACATCCTCTACAAATCCCTCCTCTTCATGTGCTGCAGCGCCCTCATCTACGCTACCGGTGTCCGGCACATCAACCAGTTGGGCGGCATGGCCCGGCGCTATCCCTTAGTGACGATCTGCTTTACCGTTGGGGCCTTCTCCATCGCCGGCGTCCCCCTCTTTAACGGTTTCGTCAGCAAGATGATCACCATCACCGCGGCCGAAGCCGCTCACTGGGAAACGGCGGCTCTCCTCTTAGAATTGGCCAGTATCGGAACCCTTCTCTCCATCTGTTTTAAGATGCTGTACTTCATCTTCCTGCGGCCCGATTTGGGTGAAGCCCCCGAAGTGCGGCCGGTGGAAACCAACATGCAGATCGCCATGGTCTTGGGCGCATCCCTCTGTGTTCTCATCGGCCTCTTCCCTCAGTGGACCCTCTATCCTCTCCTTCCTTTCGGCCCGGTAAACTACGTGCCCTTCACCGTGGGCCACGTAGCGAATCAGCTCATCATGGTGACCATTGGGCTCATCCCCTTCCTGCTCTTTCTGCCCCGTATGGAACCGCATACGGCGATTTCCCTCGACTTTGACTGGTTCTACCGCCGCCCTCTAAAACGCGTCTTCGGCGGCATCACTTACCTCTGTTTCGCCCTCTGCCGGGGCCTCGGCAGCGCGTGGGGCATAGGTGTACAACAGATCATGCTGGTCTGCGACAATCCCATGCAGTTTTTGGACGCTAAGCCCTTCCGGGAAAAGAAGCACTACAGCCCGGATAACTACCGTACCAGTATCGCCGACACCATTATGATCATCCTCACCGTCCTCTTCATCTGCATCTTCTACTTCCGCACCAGTCTGTAAAATGCGGAAAAATTGCCAACGAAAAACTCCCGCCCTAATGTGCCGCCCCGAATATACGCTCACCAAGTGAACGTACAGAGCCGCGCAAAAGCACCGGGAGTTTTTTAGCGGCCAGAGAGGATAAGACAAAATAATGATCGGCAAAATACATGAAATCAAAAGGAGTCCCTCACCATGCTCTCTCTCTCAGAAACCATTGCGCGGATCGAACCGACCGACGCCACCCTTGGCGAGGCCGCGGCAGCACAGCTTCGAACGCCGGAAGGCGAAGACAGAGGTTTAGGCGTCCTAACGACGCTCCTCGCCCGCTACGCCGCTGCCATCTGCAACGCCTCCCCCACCCGTCCTCAGAAGCAGACCATCATCTGCTGCGCCGATCACGGCGTGGCCGTCATGAAGGTCAGCGCCTATCCTCCTTCCACCACAGTACAGATGACGGCAAATTATCTTATTTCTCGGGGCGCCGTCGCCAATGCCCTGTCCAATTTTGCCGGGTCGGAACTCATCGTCGCCGATTTAGGCATCGCCGCCCCTACGGCGCATCTGCCCGGCCTTTTGCCAAAAAAAATTGCCTTCGGCACCAAAAACTGCGCCAAAGGCCCGGCCATGAGCCGCCGCCAAGCTGTAGAGGCCATTGAAATCGGCATAGAGCTCGCCGCCGCGGGGGTAAAAAAAGGAGTCCGCTGCTTTTTGCCGGGGGAAATGGGCATCGCCAACACCACTTCCTCCGCCTGTGTCGCCGCCGTATTCTGCGATCTGTCCCCCGAGGCGGCCACCGGACGCGGCACCAATATCTCCGACGCCCGATTGAAAGTAAAGATTGACGTGGTACGCCAGGCCCTGCGTGTAAATCGGCCCGACGCCGGGGATGGACTAGACGTCCTCGCCAAGGTCGGCGGCTTTGAAATCGGCTGCATTACCGGCATCATTTTAGGGGCGGCGGCCCATCACGCCGTCATCGTCATCGACGGCTTCAACACGGCGGCCGCCGCCCTCATCGCCCAAGCCCTATCGCCACTTTCCGCCCACTACCTGATGGCCTCACATCAGGCAGCGGAGCCGGCGCACGGAGCCATGCTGAAAAAACTCGGTCTCGCCCCGTACATGGACATGGCATTTCGCTTAGGGGAAGCCACCGGCTCCTCCATCGCCGTAAACCTCCTTGACGCCGTCATTACCGCCCGGGAATCTCTCCAAAGCCCCGAAGGCAATTTTCCCTTGCCAAAAAAAGCCATGCCTGCTGAAGGAGCGCCTCTCACCGAAAAACATGTTGATTTTTTCCGACAGACCTTCCCCACGCCCTCCCAGGCGGCCCGGGAAGCGTGTCAGCTCCGTCTGGATAATTTGGCTAAACCCATCTACAGCCTCGGTCGTTTAGAGCAGATCGCCGTGGATCTGGCGGGCATCTTGGATGACGAACGCCCCCCTCTCGATTTGGCCCGTACTCTCCTCGCTTTCACCACAGAGGAGCTCACCCCCGAACAACGGCGGCTCACAGCCGCCTTCGCCCGACACGCCGCAGCCAAGGTCACCATCGCCCGCTTGCGGCGGGGATGTTCCCTATCCGAAGCTTTCGACTTTGGCTACACCCTGGCCGAAGACATCGCTTCATCCGTTCCGCTCATCGCCGTCGCCTTTGTCGAAGACGCATCGGCTGCGCCGGGAACGAAGGCGAAGGCCCTCCGGGAAGCACTAATGGCGAAAGACGGGTCCCTTCGCTGCGTCCCGACAGATTTTTTAGCGCAGGTTCCCACTGCGTTACAGTCCGAAGTGGCAGCCCTTTTAGGGGCCATCATCTCCGGAGCTCAAAACAGATCCCTCATCGTCTTAGACGATGAGGGCACCGAGATTGTGGCCCGTTGCGTCGAAGCCTTCTGCCCTGCCATCCGCCCTTACCTCTTCCACACGCAGCCCAATCTTCTCCGCCTCGACATGACCGCGGCCGGCGGCCTTACTTCCTGTCTTGGCTTTAAAATCATCGACGCCGCCCTGCACATCCTCAATGACATGAAAACCTTCGCCGAAACCCGGGTCTCTGTCGCCGACGACGGCCCCGGCGCGGGACGGCAGGCAGAATAAGCAACAAAAAAAGACGCCTCTCCTGCCCCGCGGAAAACTATACCAGAACAGGGCAGAAAAGCGCCTTTGCTATGCGTATGTTATGGTTTACAACAAATCGAAATCAATGAGCTTGGCACCGAAAATGCCGTCTAAGGCGGCGACCTGCTCGATCACAGCGGCGGGAACTTCGTTGTCGATGGTCAACACCATGATATTCGTACCCTCCTGCTCGGTCTTGCCCACCTGCATTCCCGAGATGTTGATCCCCTCGTCGCCCATAAGGGAACCAACCTTGCCGATGATGCCGGGGCGATTGATGTGGGGGCAGAGAAGAATCCGCTTGTGGGGATCCACATCCACCCGATAGCCGTCAATGGACACGACGCGCCCCTCGCTGCCGAAGAGCGCCCCTTGCAGGACGACCGTTTTCTTCTCCGTTTCTGCTTTAACGGTGATGAGGTTGGTAAAATTTGCCGCCTCTTTGCTCTTGACTTCCCGAACAGCGATCCCCCGATCCTTAGCGAGGCCGGGCGCGTTGACATAGTTCACCGTCGTCTCCAAAATGGGATTGAGTAACCCCTTGAGCACCGCCGTGGTAAGGAGCTTCGTATTGACTTCGGTGATATCGCCGGTATATTCTACCTCCACGGCGCGCACCGCGCCCTCCGCCAAAGCCCCTGCCATGCAGCCGAGGCGTTCCGCTAAATCAAAGAAGGGTTTAATAACGTTCATGACCTGAGGCGATACCGGCGCCATATTGACGGCGGTCATCACCGGCTCTCCCCTCAAAGCGGATACGATACCTTCCGCCACGTCAATGGACACGCCGATCTGAGCCTCGATGGTGGAAGCGCCAAGATGCGGCGTCAAGACAACGCCTGGCAGGCCGAGGAGCGGATGATCCGGGGGAATGGGTTCCGTCGTAAAGACATCGATGGCCGCTCCGGCGACGATGCCCGCCTTCACTGCCGCAGCTAAATCCTCCTCGTTGATAATCCCGCCGCGGGCGCAGTTGACGAGGCGAACGCCCTTCTTCATCTTGGCCAGATTATCTTTATGGAACATGTTCCTCGTCTCCGCTGTCAGCGGCATATGTACGGTGATGAAATCGCTCCGCTCCACGATCTGCTCCAGCGTCACCAGCTCTACCCCCATCACCCTAGCTCGGTCTTCGGTAACGTAGGGATCGTAGCCGATAACGTTCATCTCAAAGGCCTGCGCCCGCTTCGCCACGCCGGCTCCGATGCGCCCCAAGCCGACGACCCCCAGCGTCTTGCCCCGAAGCTCCACGCCCACATACTGCTTGCGGTTCCATTCGCCCTTCTGGGTGGTTTCATTGGCGACAGGAATATGCCGCGCCATGGCCAGCATCATACCGATGGTGTGTTCCGTGGCCGCGGTGGTGTTCCCGCCGGGAGAATTGATGACGATGATGCCCGCGGCCGTCGCGGCGCTGACGTCGATATTATCTACGCCTACACCGGCTCGACCGATAATTTTGAGATTTTTCCCCGCCGCTAAAACTTCCTTCGTCACCTTGGAAGCGGAGCGAACAATCAACGCGTCATACGCGCCGATCGTCGCCAAGAGTTCCTCCGCCGTCAGTTTATCTTTGACTTCAACCGTAAAGCCTGCTTCCCGCAGAATTTCAATCCCTCGTGGAGAAACGCCGTCTGCTGCTAACACTTTCATGCTGTTCTCTCTCCTTTGCCGCCCCCGTAACTGGTGTGGAACAAGGTTTCTATTGTACATACGTTATTATAAAATATCCCCTTAGAACCGTCAAGATTGTGTTTCACGAAAAAACATTTCTTTGTTTTCCTTGACGCCACCATTGCCCCGGCGGTAGAATGGAAGCGGACAAACGGACGCCGTCATGGGTGCGGAAGACATGACAAACCGACCGCACCTCAGAATTTACACCATTACTTTAGGAGGTCATTGTCGTGGAAGCCAATCGTGTTTACAATTTTAACCCCGGGCCGGCGATGCAGCCCTTAGAAGTCCTGAAAGAGGCCCAAGCCGAATTCTTGAATTTCCAAAACACCGGCGAATCCATCTTAGAAATCAGTCACCGGGCTAAGGAATTCGAGGCCGTACTGGAAAAAGCCAAAACCGATATCAAAGAACTGATGGGGTTAGGCGAGGACTACGACGTTCTCTTCCTCCAGGGAGGCGCTTCCACCCAGTTCGCCATGCTCCCCATGAATTTTGCCACGCCCGAACGCGTGGGCAGCTATGCCGTCTCGGGCAGCTTTGCCCAAAAAGCTTACGAAGAAGCGCAAATCCTTGGCGTTGGTCACTTGGCCGCTTCCACAAAATCGGAAGATTTTCGCCGCGTTCCCTGGCAGGAAGAGATGAAGATCGCCCCTGACGCCGCCTATCTTCACATCTGCTGCAACAATACCATCTACGGCACGGAGTACCACTACATCCCCGAAACGGGCAACATCCCTCTCATCGCCGACATGTCCTCGGACATGTTATCGCGTCCCATGGACTTTTCGAAATTCACCCTCATCTATGCCGGCGCTCAAAAAAACTTAGGCCCTGCCGGTGTCACTTTAGTGGTGGGACGAAAGGAATTCCTCGCCCAGAGTCCCCAGACCATCCCCACCATGCTCCGCTATGCTGTCCATTTAGACAAAAATTCTCTTTACAATACGCCCCCGGCTTTCTGCATTTATATGGTCGGCAAAACCGCCGCCTGGATCAAAGAGCAGGGCGGCCTGACCGCACTGGCGGAGCGCAACGCCAAAAAGGCCGCCCTGCTCTACGACGCCATCGACAACTCCGGCGGCTTCTATCGCGGACATGCCGAACCCGGCAGCCGCTCCTTCATGAACATTACCTTCCGCCTCCCCACCGAGGAATTAGAGAAAAAATTCGTGGAAGAAGCCAAGGCCGCAAAACTTTGTGGGATCAAAGGGCACCGTTCCGTGGGCGGGATGCGGGCCTCTCTCTATAACGCCATGCCCTACGAAGGGGCAGCCCGGCTGGCCGATTTCATGGAACAATTCAAAAAATCCAACGGCTGACCCTTGCCTTTCATGGAACTCGATAAAAGAGGCCGCCGCTTTGCTAAAGCGGCGGCCTCTTTTTCTGCCCCCGAAAAAATGTCGTCTGTTCCTCGTGGACGTCGATATTTTTCTCCTCGCCGCTTCCCGACAATCACGAAGGATATCCCTTTCGATATAGTTTCGTGGGATAAATTCCCTAAATTTTCACGCAAGATTTTTCTTTCGCCTCAGTGTAAACTATGCTATAATGGTTGCAACAGAAAACTTTTCTCACCAAGGAGATGATGGCTTTGCACATTCGTCATACGAAGCTCTTAAACATCGTAAACGAAAAGAAACGAGTGGCAGTTACCCAATTAGCACAGGCCCTGGACGTATCCGAGGTCACCATCCGCAAAGATCTCAGCAGCTTGGAACACATGGGCCTCCTGCGGCGGGAACACGGATATGCCGCCATGGCCCAGAGCGACGATATCGCCAATCATCTTTCCTTTAATTACGAAACGAAACATCGCATCGCCATGAGAGCCGCGGATACGGTCCATAACGGCGAGACCGTCATGATTGAGTCCGGTTCCTGCTGTACGCTCTTAGCGGAAGAATTGGCCGCCAATCGGCGGGATGTCACCATCATTACAAATTCAGCATTCATTGCCGCCTTTGTCCGCAAATCGCCCAGCGCTCACATCATTCTTTTAGGAGGAGAGTACCAGAACGAATCCCAGGTAATGGTAGGCCCCATGGTGAAAAAATGCGTGGACGATTTCTTCGTCGATAAACTTTTTGTAGGTACCGACGGATTTAATGAGAATGGCTTTATGAGCAATAATCTGATGCGGGCGGAAACTATCCGGGTCATGGCCCAGAAAGCCAAACGGGTCATCATCCTCACGGAGTCGGCAAAATTCGCTCAGACCGGCGTGGTCTCTCTCTTTCCGTTCCAGAATGTAGATTCTGTCTTCACTGACGACGGCATTCCCGCCGAGGCGGCACAGATCCTCCATGCCGGTGATACCCACGTCTACACCGTCCCGTCGGATGTTGAAGGAGTCTGAGCGTCTCTTATGAGTGATTACCCTCTCTCGGCCGCCAATCTACTCGGCTTCACCGCGACCATCACCGCGCTGTGTATGATAAGAGCCGTGAAAAAACAAGGCGGATCGACCCGCCGGCAGCTTCCAAAATCAATCATATCCGCCAAAGTAAAAGCTCCGCCGAAAAATCGGCGGAGCTTTTTGTGTTGAGAACTGCGTTACGAGGCCGCAAGTCGGGCCTTGTATTCCTGATAAGCAAAGGGACGGGGAAAGGTGAACCGCGCTTCGAACATGCGGTTCCAAGGGAATGTAACTGTGAGATACGGCAGATCCCCGAAGGGCGGCAGATTATCTTCGCAGAAGCGCTGCATGAGTTTCGTCGCCCGCAGGGCCGCCGCCTCCCGACGCTCATCCAAACTGGAATAAGCGCCGCTGGCGCGGAACCATCCCAGCTGGCGGGCCACGATCCCCCGCACGTTGGCCTGATAGACCCAATCATCCAGATAGCGGCGTAAAAGGAGCTGATCGTAAGCCTCCGGCTCCATCTTCGACGACAGCATCCCCTGACAGAGGACAAAACCGGTACTGTTTGTCGCCGTATTCCAGCCGGAATAGGCCCGCAGCTGAAAGAGGAGATCCCGCGTTTTCAAGGCTTCCATCAAGGCGTTGTCCGCCCCGTTGGCAAAAGCGATATCCGCCACGCAGGTTGGCCCCGCCGCTACGCTCTCCGCCACCAAATCGACGAAATACTTCGTTCCCTCACGGGGTTTAATGTCGTTCGTACGATCGTTGGCTTCATAGGTTTTACCATTGGGGTTCGTGTTGACGCAGAGGACGAAGTCGGCATTCTTCGGCGACGTTACCAAAAGCGCCCCCGTAGCCGTAACGTGAGCTTTAATAGTATCGGAAATCTTTTCGTCGGAGTAAGTCGGAACCGTGTTGCCGCCCCGCCCCCAATTATATTTCACGTAAACGAAAGGGACCGTACGCGTCCAGTCGTTGACAGCCCGCGTAAGCATCATTAAGGCGAATTCGTCGATCCCGGCCATGGCCTGAAAGCGTGATGGCCCTAAATCCTCCCCCAAGGCGGCGAGTTTTCGGCTCTCCATGTGTGTCTGGGAATACGGCGCGTTGTCATCGCGCCCCAGCGCCAGATAATCAAAGATCCCCTCCCGGGTCAGCGCGATGAGCCCCTCGCTGGCTCGAAAATTCTTATTGCGGCGCGCCAGCCAATCTTCGAGGGCTGCCTCGGGAATGAGCCTTTGTAAAAAACCATACTCTTTCTTTTCCCGACGCGTCAATCCGTCTGTTTCCTGCTTGTCGCTCAGCGCCGTAAAGCGGAAGATATCCCCGCCGTAGTTGGCGTAGTAGCCCGGTTCTTCCCCGCCGGAGGCTTCCGCCGAACGCGGCGTCCGCATGATAGACCCGAAAACGTAGAGATGAAGATGCGGGTGCCGTGCCTTAAAAGCCCGAAACTTATTCAATCGAGCTTCAATGACGGCGGGTGTGTAAGTATGCTTGCGCGAACCTACCAAGCTGCCATAGAGAAGAGTATCGGAAGAAATGACGGCGATGTTAGCCGTAGGCGCTTCTTTTTCCAGCCACTCCCAAACTGCTTCGGGATCCCCTAAGACGCCCCGGCTGCCAAGGAGCTCATCCGGCGGAACAGCGATGTCCCAATGCATCATGCGCAGGGTATCCGCTGTCTGTTCGTCGGAAATGGGGCGGTTATCATGGGGCACAAAGAGCACCCGAGGCTTTTCCGGATGCGGGTCAATTTTTTTCGCTGCTGCCAGTGTCGGGGAAAAGAAGAGGCAGAAAAACAGCAAAAGCATCGTCAATTTTGTAAAAAAATGTGCCTTCATTTTCTCTCCTCACGAATGTCCTGCCAGAGATCCCGCGCCCGGTCGTAGAGCTTCGGCTCCACGTCCCGCAGATCCTGATCGCCGATGAGGCGGCTCAATGTCTGGATCGCCGGCTCGATCTCCCCCATGAGATAATAGCAAGCGCCGGAAAGATAAATGGCCATGGAATCCGTCAGGGGGCCGATGGGATACCGCTCGCGCATCACCGATTCCGTGTAAAGCTCCGCCGCCTTTTGAAGATAGGGCTTTTCCTCCGCTTTTTCTTCGTCGTCCTTTCCCCCGGTGCGATAGACCCACGCCAGTTTCAGGTAGAGGCCCGCCCGATGAGCCAGGGATTCTTCCAGCATCTCCGAATAGTAAATGGCCAGCTTATAGGAGGCCACCGCTTCCGGCAGACCGCGCTGTTCATGAAACTTGAAGCCCACCTTGTGCTTGACCAAAAATTCGCTGAGCGTCTTCTTATGTTTTTCCGGCATATAGGCCAGGAAGGTATTCTCATCCGCCGCGTACCCGCAATGCTCGCAGACCCAGATCGTGTAAAAATAAGGATTGATATCCCGGTAATGGGTGCAGTAATCCCAATCCGTCTTCTCCACAATGAGCCGCGATTTCACCTTGACGATCCGGCTCGTCTCGCCGCAAACCGGGCACGGCTTACGGACCACATACGTATGTTCTTCCGCCATTTTCTCCACTCCTTGACAAAGAAATACCCCCGGCCGCGGACTCTCCCCCTGCGGAACAACAAAATGAGGGCCGTCGTCGTAAACCGATTCTTAAAATTTTCTCCGCTCTATAGCATAGCACAAACCGGACGGAAAATCCAAAAAATCATCGCCGCCTGCATCAAAAATCATCGTCGATACCGATCGCACAACGCTTTCAGCCGTTTGGCTAAAAGAGGCGTCAAGGCCGCGTGGCGGAGACGCCAACGCCAATTGATGCCGCCCACGGTGCCGGGCCGATTCATTCGCGCCGCGCTCCCTAAGCCCAAAAGGTCCTGTGCGGGGACAATCGCCAACCGGGCGTCGGAAGCATATAAAATTTCCATTAGGCGGGCGGCCATCTCCGCGCCGGAAGCTTCCCGCGCGAAACCGCTATACGCCGAAAGCCGCCTCTGCTCTTCCCCAGTCAGCTCTTCCTCATACCAACCGGCGACAGTATTATTGTCATGGGTGCCGGTATAAGCAATGCAGTCCTCGGGAAGAGCAGCCCCCACCCGCGGGGTCCCGTTGCCGAAGAGTTCAAATTGGAGCACCTTCATCCCGGGAAGCCCCCAAGCTTTCCGCAGTTCTTTCACTCCTTCGGTGACAACGCCCAAATCCTCCGCCACAAAGGGAAGCGTCCCCAAAGCGCTTTTTACGGCTGCGAGGAAATCTCCTCCGGGCCCCTTCACCCAGCGCCCTTCCACGGCAGTTTGCGCTGTGCCGTCTATCTCCCAATAAGCTTCTAACCCTCGGAAATGATCGATGCGCAGACGATCCACCCGGGTCAAGGCGTGACGGAAACGGTCGATCCACCACTGATAGCCGGTCTTTTTCAGCGCATCCCAATCGTACTGAGGATTCCCCCAGAGCTGCCCGTCGGCCGAAAAATAATCTGGCGGCACCCCCGCCACCGTGCGCGAGCGCCCCTTCTCGTCGATTTGAAAAAACTCGGGATGCTGCCAGACGTCAGCACTGTCTGCCGCCAAAAAGAGGGGCATATCTCCTAACAAAGTGATGCCGCGGCCATTCGCATAGCGGCGCAGCGCCGCCCACTGCTGCGCGAAACAATACTGTTGAAACTTAACGTAGTCCATCTCCCGGCGCACCCGGCGCGTCTGGGCCGCGATGGCATCCGGCTCCCGACGGCGAAGCGCCGGCGGCCATTCGTACCAGGGGCGCCCTTGTGCCTGGCGGCGAGTGGCTTCGTAGAGAGCGTATCCCTCCAGCCAGGCGTTCTCCTGACGGCAGAACATCTCGTACTCTTCAGACGGCGCGGCACAAAACCGTTCCCACGCGCGGCGCAAAAGCTGCTCCTGGTAATCCGTCTCTTCTGGGCAGCACTCCTCCGAACGCGGCAGCAATTCTTCCTCTTTGAGCCAGCCCCATTCCTTCAGCCAATCAGGCGCAATCAGGCGCGGATCCCCCGCAAACGCCGAAGGCGACGCGTAGGGAGAGCCATCGCCGCGCACCGGCCCCAAGGGGAGAATCTGCCAAACCTTCTGCCCCGCCGCCACCAAAAAATCAACAAATTCATAAGCTGTCGGTCCTAAATTTCCCGCTCCGTAAGGCGTGGAAAGCGACGTAGGATGGAGCAGGATACCCGCCGCGCGCGGCGCCGCCTCTCGCTCTTCCTGCCATATCCCGCCGGCAAGAGGCGGCAGGGAAAACGTCAAGGCGCCATCACGTCCCGCCACATAGGGAACATCCCCTTCTTTTTCTCCCGTCGTCAGCATCGCTTGAAATTTCCCCGACGCGAAGTCTTCCAGGGCGACGGACACCGTCGCCCTGTCTTGTCCGCGATTCAGCGCCACGAGAAAAACTTCGTTTTCTTCCCCTGCACCGAAGATATCCTGCCCCCGGCGGATCAGTCGGGCATAAATATACACCCCGCCCTCCGCATAGAGAGGGATATACTCTCCCGTGGAAAGAGCCGGATGGGCCCGGCGAAGATGGATCGCCTGCCGCGTCAAGGCCCGCAAATCTTCGTCGCCGCCAGACCAGTCATACGGGGCGCGGTTATAGGGATCGCGATAACCCTCCATGCCGATCTCGTCCCCATAGTAGACGGAAGGAACGCCGGGATACGTCATCTGCCAGAGGAGAGCCAGCGCCACGCGGGGCCTCCCCACGGCCGCCGCTTTCCCCGTCAACCGGTAAGATCCCCGTTCCCTCTGGGACATCCCCTCCGGCGCGGGAGCTTCTCCCAAGACAGTGAGAAGCCGCTCCACGTCGTGGCTTCCCAAGAGATTCATCGACGCGTAGAGATTGTGCGCCGGATAATTCTCCCGCAGGGAGGCTAACCGGCGCTCTGCTTCTGCCCCATCGATCTTTCCCAATAAAAACTCAAGCGCCGCTGCCCGGAAGGGATAATTCATGGCGCCGTCGATCTCGTGCCCCGAAAAGTACGCCCGCTGTCTGCCGTAAGACGTTTTATTGGACGCATCCTCCCAGACTTCGCCGATGAGCACCGCTTCCGGATCGCATTGTTTCAACTCCCGATAAAAGGCCTGGGCAAATTCCGGCGGCAGCTCGTCGATGACATCCAGGCGCCACCCGCTGATGCCCGCCGCCAGCCAATGACGCAGTACGCTGTCCGGAGCGCGGATGATGAAATCCATATAAGAAGGCTCCGTTTCCCTGACGTTGGGCAGCGTGGCAAAGCCCCACCAGCTTCGATACGCATTGGGATAGTCCGTGAAATCATACCACGGATAGTAAGGGGAATCCTTCGACTGATACGCCCCTACGCTGTCATAGCGCCCCAGCCGGTTGAAATAGCGGCTGTTGCTGCCCGTATGGCTGAACACGCCGTCTAAGAGAACGCGCATCCCCAGCCTCCGCGCCTCTGTGCACAAAGCACGAAAATCGTCCTCCGTTCCTAAAAGGGGATCGATTTTTTTGTAATCCCCCGTATCGTAGCGATGATTGCTCTCCGCCTCAAAGACGGGGTTGAGATAGAGAACGGTGATTCCCAAATCCGCCAGATAGGAAAGGCGCGATCGCATCCCGGCGATGTCTCCACCGAAAAAATCGTAAGCCAGGATCTCCCCCGTACTTTCATCCTTATAATACTGAGGCGCATCCTGCCACGAACCGTGAAGGACGGCCCGCGTCTTCTCCGGCCAAGCGCTGCCTGCCCGGCAAAAACGATCGGGAAAGATCTGATACATGACGGCGCGGCGAAACCATGCCGGCGTATCTGCCCCCTGATCGTAAACGGTAATTTGAAAAGAAGGAGGCGGTTCGGCCGCCGTCTCCCCTATGCCTCCCAGGCGCGCCCCATTATTGCCGTAATAGAGCGTCTCGCCATTTACCGTGAGAATGAAATAATACCAGACCAAACCGCTCTCTGGGGGCAGCAGGATGGTCGTTCCCAGAAAACAGGCGCCGTCTCGTGCCGCGGACGCAGTCAACGGGTAGAGCCGTTCCCCCTCGCCGTCCTTCCAGACACGGACCTCTCCTACAGCCGCCTTCGCCCCCGCGATCCGGATGCCCAGCCACAGAGGTGTTCCGGCCGGACGTGCCCCGGTGGGGAAACGGTAAGCCGCGTCTTGAGAATTATGCGCCAGATAAACTTCCTGCCCCACGCTGTCGTCC
>CAJPQU010000044.1 GCA_905372875.1 uncultured Schwartzia sp.
AAACCAACCTCCATCGTCGCTCGCGGCAACACATGAAGTATGTATCCGCTTTGTTCGACAAACGAAGTCAGATTTCCTTCCAAGTCGCGGCAGATAAAATGGATCTCCGTCTCGTGCTGTTTTTTTATCTGCGCGGCTAACGTCAGGCAGCGCATCAAATGCCCGCTGCCGATCTGTGTGGAAGAATCTACCCGGAAGACGACCTTTTTCATATCTACCCCAAAACGATTTTCAACGGGATTCCTTCCATAAATGAAGCCGGATTCCCTGAGTCTAAGGCCTTCTTATACACACGCATCGCATCTTCAAACACATTGAGGGTGACGTCGATATCCTCATCGGTGTGAGAATAGCAGGGGAAGACGTGCCAGCCGAGAAGTACCCCACGCTTGACGCACTCCTGCATGAACAAGGAATTGTAGAGCCAGTCACGCCTTCCCGCATAGTCCGTGTATTCTAACGACAACCGGCAAGGGTATCCGGCCAAGTCAATCGGAACGCCGATTTGCTCTGCCAACTGCCGGAAGGTAGTCTGCAATTTCTCCCCGATCGCCCAAATGCGTTTCGTCACATTCTTATGTTTGAGCTCATGCATCACGGCAATCCCCGCCGCCAAGGAAAGGCATTCGCCGCCAAAGGTCGTGGAAATAAAAATTTTCTTATCCACCGCTTCCATGATCTCTTTGCGTCCGGCCACGATGGAAAGCGGCATGCCATTCGCCGTTGCCTTGCCGAAGGTCGAGAGATCCGGCGTCACACCGAAATAGGCCTGCGCCCCGCCGATCCCAAAACGAAAGCCGTCCACAACCTCGTCAAAAATAAGCAGCGCGCCGTTCTCATGACAAAGCGCCTTGAGCCGGTTCAGAAAATCGTCCTTCGGCGCATCTAAAATGACCGGCTCGGTAATGACCGCCGCAACCTGCCCCTTATGCTGGGAAAAATAGGCCTCCGCGGCCTCTAAATCATTGTAGTCGAATTTATGGACATATTGACGAACCTCGTCCAGCACCCCGCCTTGCCGCACCCCTTCCGCCGCCGTGGTCCATTCATGCCACCCATGGTATTCGCCGCGCAGGATATACTTTCGTCCCGTATAGGCACGGGCAATGCGGATGGCCGCTTCGGTGGCAGCAGACCCCGTTTTCAAGAAGCGCACTTTCCCCGCGCTGGGAATATTTTCTATGCAAAGTTTCGCGTATGCCACTTCCTCCGGCGCGACGAGAGAATATCCCATCCCTCGGCGAAGCTGCGCTATCACCGCGTCATCCACCGGTTGATATTGATAGCCTAAGAGAATAGGCCCTAAGCCCATATCGTAATCAATATATTCATTGCCGTCCGGATCCCAAACATGCGCGCCCTTCCCATGATCAATATAAATCGGCGACACGCCTTGGATATGCGTTTCCGGCCCCTTACTGTAGAGCTGGCACCCGGATAAAATCGTCTCCTGCGCCTCTTGCCAAAGCTGGTTCGATTTATCCAAACACCGCGTTTTCACTGCCGTCATGTTCCCGCTTCCCCTTTCCACACCGTATCTTCGCGCAAAGACTTCTGCAAGCCCTCATTGCGACTGAAGTTTTGATTAATCTGCGCTAATTCCGGGCGCTTTTTTATGAGTTCGATGACATCTTCCATGGTAAATGCCGCCTTCAAAGGGTACAGTGCTTCATACACCTGCACGACAAACCGATAATCTTCCGGTTCGTCCACTGTCCACCGCATGGCGGAATAATCCGCTACATTCGTAACGCCGCCCAACTGGAATATCTCTGGATGTTTCAGGACATACGGCGTCACATGCTCGCGCTCGGAAGTCATTTTCGCCTCTTGCCATGCCTTCTTCAGGGCACTGAACTTCATCACTTCCGTATCCAACCCGTCAGGATAGGTCAAGGTCAAGGTGTTGCTGGTATAATCATGGTGACCGCGCAAATGCTCTTCAATGACGGCGTCTATCACCCGCCCGTCAAGCAAGGGACAATCTCCCGTCAAGCGAACCACATGATCCGCCGAATACTGCGACGCACACCGATAATAGCGATCCAACGGATCGGACAAACTGCCCCGGAAAACCTCTACGCCGAACGCCTGCACCGCAGCGGTCAACCCATCATCGCTTGGATCCGTGCTGGTCGCCAGCGCAACCCGATCGATGCCTCGGCTCTGCTGAATCCTTTCCAACTCCCGCAGGATCATCGGCACACCCAAAAGCGGCTTCAAAACCTTTCCCGGCAAGCGGCGCGACGATGTCCGCGCTTGGAGGATCGCGATCACCATACGGCTTTCACCCCCATAAACTCGGCACCACGATTTCCCGCGGAACATCCGAGAATTTCCCCCGTAAGGCCTGATAACATTCGGCAAACATCTCTTTTTTCTCAACCAGTTTCACATTATCCCTGATCTGACGCGCCGTATCCGCCCCAAACACAACATAGGAAATGCCCGAATGGCTATAACTGTAAAGCAGCGCTGCTTCCAAGGGGGTGAAGTCATACGGCGCAATGATTTCGCGAAAGCGCTCGATATAAGGACGCGCCGCAGCGATTTTAGGCGGAATACGTTCCGGCTCCATGAGCAATAAGCCTTGCAAAAAAGCGCTGCGGGCAAACACGTCCACTCGATTTTTCTGTGCCAGATCAAAAAAATCTGTTTGCGCCAAGCGCTGATCCAAAACATTGTAAGGGATCTGAATCATATCGACGGCGGGCGCTTTGACTGCCGCCAATGCATCCTGCGGCTCATACACGGACACGCCAATCCGCTCGATCAGCCCCTTCTCTTTGGCCAACTGGAGCCCGTGCAGCATGCCCGGCAGATAGAAATCTTCGGCCCGATGAAGCATATAACCGTAGAGCTTTGTCAGGCCGATCCGGTTCAGCGACATCTGTATTTCAGCTACAACGCTTGCCCCCTCCGGGCGAACGTTAGCCCGAAGCTTGGAGATAACTTTCACCGGAAATTTTTTTATCGCAAAGCGCCCCAAAATCTCTTCTGCGCTGCCGTAGGCGCTGGCGGTGTCAAAGCAGGCAATGCCTTCATCGATGGCGGTCTGAAGGATCGCAAAACTCTCCTCCTCCGTCGGCTGGCGGGACAAAGCATTATTGATGCCGTATTCCATCCCTAACTGTACGGTTCCCAAACACAGTTTATTCTCGCTCACCCCTGAGCCTCCCGTTCTTCCGCCAAAGCACTTCCCTTACGCTCTTTTTTCCAGCAAAAACCAGTTGACATCATCCGCCGGGAAATGTGCATCCCGATGATAGACAAAACCGTAATCCACTAAATGAACGTCCGGAAACCGATCCATGATCTCCCCGGCAAAATCCCTCTTAAACAGTTGTCCTGTTTGTCCATGGTAAACGATCTCAACCGGTGTTGGATTATAGTACTCGGCAAGGACAATATATTTTTTACTGTAATGGTACAACTTGTCATACACCTCGAGCAAACGCTCCGGCGCGATGGCAATCAGGACTCCTGCGGTAAATGTCAAATCAAACTTTTCTTCGGATTGATAGTCATAAATTGACGTTCTTAGTACTTTGACACGCTGTATTTTGGCACATACACCTGCTGCCTTTTGGTTGATTTCCACTCCAGTCATTTGCAGCTTTGGAAAAAGCATACCCAAAGCCCGCAAATTTAATCCCGCACCCGCGCCCAGCTCCAAGCAAGAACTGATGTCTCCCCCCCGCGGACAATCTTTGTCCATAAGCCAAGCCTCGACGATAACATTGCTGCCGTATCGTATTTCTCAGTATAGTCATCCCCAAAACTGCCCGCCCATAATTCTTCTTGCTTTGTCGCACAGTTTTTCAATTCATATCCCTCCAAATGTCGTTTTATTTAACGCCGCCGCGCTATTGCAAGACCTCATGCAGCGCATCTGCCACTTCTTCCTGTTGTTCATCTGTCAGTTGCACATGGAGGGGCAGCGTAAACGCCTCTTCATAGTACCGCATGGCCGCCGGGCATTCCTCGGCGCGATGCCCTAATCGTTCGTAGTAGGGTTGCGTGTGAACAGGAATGTAATGAAGGTTCAGGTTGACGCCTCGCTTCTTCATCTCAGCAAAGATCTGTTTCTTACTCTTTTTCACGCGCTCCAACGCTAGACGCACCACATAGATGTGCCAGGAAGAAGTCGTATCCGGTGACTGCTGCGGCGTATAGAGCGGCAAATCCTGGAGCAGCACACCATATCGCTTCGCCAGATACCGCCGGCGCGCCACAAACGCTTCCAGTCTGTCCATCTGGCTGCAGCCCAAGGCGGCTTGGATGTCGGTCATCCGATAATTAAAGCCCAGCGCGATTTGCTGATAATACCATGGCCCGTCAGGCGCATGGGTCATCTGCGCCGCCTCCCGGGTGTTGCCGTGACTGCGGTAAAGCACCAACTTATCATACAAATCCTTACGATTCGTCAACACCATACCGCCTTCGCCGGTAGTAATGATCTTCACCGCATGGAAGCTGAATACTGTCATATCGGAAAACTGGCAACTTCCCACGCGTCCCCCACGATACGTCGCCCCCAAGGCGTGAGAAGCATCCTCGATAACCCGAAAGCCATGCCGCTGGGCTAAATCATGGATATGTGCCATATCGCAGGACTGACCGGCTAGATGAACTGGCACCACGACATCCGGTTTAACGGAAGCAGCCGCCAGCCGCCGCTCCAATTCTGGAACACTCATATTATAAGACACATCGTCGATATCCACAAATCCCACGTCAGCTCCACAATAGCGGCCACAATTCGCTGAAGCAGTAAAGGTGATCGGCGACGTCCACAGCATACCGCCCGGTTGAAGCTCCGCCGCCAAGCAGGCGATATGAAGAGCCGCCGTCGCGTTTGATACAGCCACGGCGTATTTCGCCCCGCAATACTGCGCCACCTTGCGCTCAAATCGCTCAATCGCCGGCCCCTGCGTCAAAAAGTCAGATCGCAGAACCGCCGTTACAGCCTGTATGTCTGCCTCATTAATATCCTGTCTGCCATAATTGATCAAAACATCACCTTCCATACAGTTCGTTCATTTTCGTCGCGACCACCGCATATTCTTTCATAAGGCAAGGCACTTCATTGACGATGGGATACGCCAACAGGCTTTCTTTCGAAAAAAATGCATTGCCTATTTTTTCCAGCCGTGTCTTCGTGATCGGACAGGAAAAGCCGGAGACATATCCCTCAGCCTGACTGCGCCGCTGACGTTTTTTAATGACCAAGAAACCAGTGGGATTAAGAGGATTCATCGCCATGCCATAAAGCTCCCAAGTCAGAATGTCATAGCCTAATTCTTTAGCGGATCGATAGAGATTCTGAATGTAGCCATGTCGTTCCATCCTTTGCCGTGCTTCCGTGTTAGCCAATTCATACGCCGGTTCAAGCAAAATCAGATACTCGTTCGTGATCCGATACAGCTCCGTCAAAATTTCTTTTTCCCGCCCCCCGTTTGGCTCAACCGCGTGAACCGTGTACACGATATCCACGGCATTGTCCTCCAGCGGCAGTTCAAACATATCACCGAGCACTAAATTGCTTGGCATCCCGGAAGCAAGGCGCATCTCTTCCACAAATTGCTGTGCTGTTTTTATTCTCGACCAAGATACATCTGCCCCCCCCGAAAACACAAAGGGAATGGATATTTGCGCCATAAGCGCGGCAAAGGTAGTCGCTTCACCAATCCCCGGTTCAAAGATACTTTGCTTCTCGCCGGGCAATTCCTCTATACATGAGGCCAATCGCTGAACAAAGGTCCAAACTTTATCCGGTGCTTTCTTATAAGCGTTCACATAACTTCCCGCTTGAAAATCATAGGATATCATAATATCCTGCCGGGATGTCTGGGCGTGTCCGTCCTGCTTTTTCAAATATTCAATGATGTTGATGTCTTTTTTCTGATAAAGTTCTTTGATACGCTGCAACAGTGCGACCTGATTCATGGATTCATCTCCCTGAGTTCTTCCACCGTAAGAAAATGCGGATTCGTCCCCGAATTATACTCAAACCCATCGGGGACAGGCCGCCCAGTCTCCCCTAAGGCATCCACCGTATAGTCTCCGGCAAAATGCGTAGCGGAGCCAATCACGAAATGATCTTCAAACTCCAAGGTGTCGTAGTAAAGATCCGCCGGGCACATGACCTCGTGCAGCTTCTCCCCGGGGCGAATCCCGATGATCTCCGTCGGCAAATGAGGGGCAATGGCCTTAGCTAAATCCATAATCCGCATGGAAGGGATCTTGGGAATAAAGACCTCTCCCCCCTGCATCCGCTGAAAATTTTTAAAGACAAATTCCACGGCTTCCTCTAACTTCAGCCAGAACCGAGTCATCCGCGCATCAGTGATCGGCAGTGCTTTCGCTCCATCCGCTACCAATTTCTTAAAAAAAGGTACCACGGAACCCCGCGACCCAATCACGTTGCCATAGCGGACGACAGCGAATCGTGTAGGCCGATCCCCCACGAGATTATTGGCTGCTGTAAAGAGCTTGTCGGAGCAAAGTTTCGTCGCGCCGTAAAGATTCACCGGATTAGCGGCCTTATCCGTCGAAAGTGCGATAACTTTCTTCACGCCGCATTCAATCGCCGCCGAAATCACATTTTGTGCACCGGTCACATTGGTCTTGATGCACTCCATCGGATTATACTCCGCCGCGGGAACCTGTTTCAACGCCGCGGCATGAATAACATAGTCCACTTCATACATGGCCATCTTCAATCGGGCTTCATCCCGTACATCCCCAATGAAATATCTCATACAGGATCCGTTAAATACCTGCTGCATCTCAAACTGCTTGAGTTCGTCCCGCGAATAGACAATCACCTTAGCCGGCGTATACTTTTCCAACAGCATTTGAATGAACATTTTCCCAAAGGAACCTGTTCCACCCGTAATCAAAAAATTTTTCCCGTTAAACATTGTCGTATCCGCTCCCTTTTACTACTGCACGATATATCTTATCACCGGCCAATTCGATCGGTTTGCTTGGTGCCTGCGCCGGAGTTTTCATTGCCACAAAATCCTCCAATGAGAAAATTTCTCCTTCGTCCAGGCCTTTCACTTTCGCCAATGTAGGAGAAAATGGCCTCACTTGCTGAGCATGCGCCTTAATCTCTCCCGTGCGTAAATCAAACTCCGTCAAAATTCTTGACATCGTATGAAAAGCAAAACCACGTCCTTCATCAGGCGCAGTCATAGCGAAATTAACTGACGCCTCCGGCATAACCCCTGCCTTTTCCCAAACATGTTGCAGCTCCTGCCAAATCTCTACATGATTTTCTCGAACACACACAGGCGGCAAGTACCCCGCAGCCGGGAAGATACCGATGCGCTCTCCCCATGGCATACAACCGCGAAAAGTTTCCTCTCCCTGCCGTCCGATGGATAACTCTATGCGTCGGAACGCCCCCGTTTCCTGATTCCAACGAATAATTGTCTGCTCCAAGGCCGACAGCAATAAGAAGTCATGTCCATCATGGATGATATAACTAACACGAGCAGGGAACGGCAACCTTATTAACTCCGCCTCCATCGTATCCAAACGAAGAGCGAGAATAACCGCTTTGTTTTCAATCGGAAGATAGATAACATTCCCTCGCAGGCAAGCACTGTAAGGGCGAAAATGCAAATCAGTCAAGGAAAAATCCGGCTGCAAGCGGCTGGCCCAAGTCGTATGATACTGATATCTTCCCTCTTTCCCCTCATATTCTACAATAATTCCCTGATAATTCCCAATAAAAAAAACAGATTGTTGATAAACGATCGCCTGCGCGAAGGCGGCTGCCTCCTCCTTCTGCGCGGCCAAACACCAAAGTTCTTGCGGCGAGTCATGTTCCGTAAATGTCTGATTTGCACAATCATATTCGATAAATCCCAATGTCGAAAAGCAGGGTGCCATCACGATCTTATTTTGAATCTTCGCCAAGACGTTGTGCGTAAGCCCATGAGGAAGCCCCTGTGCTTCATCCTCCGGCAATAGCTGCCCATAAAACGTCACTTCATCCGTGTCCAAATCCATCTGAAAAAGCCCTGGGCAAGTCCCTGATATTTCCGACAAAAACCAAGCCGTTCTTTTGTCGACGATCATATAAGTGAACCATCGTGGCTGCCATTTTTGATCTGCCCGACAAAAGAAATTCTCTCGCATGATCGGCTTGTTTAATTTTTGAAATAAGTTTTCCACCGAACTCGCATCACCGTAGTACCCATCCGCCCAAATGACCGCGCGGGTCACATCGGAGGTATCATCATAAATTCCCCAGTCCCCTTCACAATATTCCTTCTCCAGCCTCCGATACTCTGCTGCCATCTGCGGTCGCATGGAATCAAGCGTAGCTTTCATCAAGGGATGCGGACGCCACCAGATAACGACATCCTTTCGGTGACGGAAAAAATCAAAAACAGCGCGCAATTTGGTGTTGGCTAGCGCACCGATCTGTAAAACTGCATTGAGGCTGGTATTGTACAGGATAATTTTTTTCCCCAAGGCGCGTTGTCGCCAAGCCGGCGGCAAAGGATACGCTTTTTTTGTACCATTTTGTACCTTATCATACTTCGGCGATCCAAGGGACAGAAACTTATCCGTTGGAGGCTTCGGAGCCGGATAGTGCCATTCATACTGAGTTTTAACGGCTTTTGATTCGACAATGACATAATCCGCCTGCACCACGCCAGGCACTTGACAGAGAGCCGGTGTCACACGATAGGGTGCCGTAAAATAGGGGACATAAACGAGCTTATCCGTATACTTTTTCAGCTGCTCCGAGTAATAACGCGCATCGACAGAAGTCACATGGTTCGCCCAATCGTATGGATTATGGATAAAAATTACGTCAGGATGCAGCTTCTCGAGATCCACTGAACGAAAGTCAATGACCGGGACGTAGTCGGGAAAAAGCTCTTTTTCTACGTGCCATTCCTTTGCCGTATGCTCCGGCGTAAGATCGGCGTAAGGGATGGGAATGACATAGGCGTTGCAATGCTCCGCGTCGGCGACCGCCGCCTGCCAGATACTTTCCAAGCTGTCCCACATAGATGCCTTGTAGGGGAGAAATACGATCTCCTTCTTGACCGGTTCCTCACGCAATGCGTCGAGAAACCATCCCAAAAGGGAATGACAAAGCGATGCGATATCAGCACTGTCTCCCGCTACTGGCAGCTGCTCCAGCGCCGCCGAAAGAGTATCGAGCGTTTCACGATAAAATGCCAACCGCGCCGTCGAAAGCGCCTCATGACAGATATCCTGTGCCGCTGAAAAAGCCGCAATGCAGTCCTCCAGCATTGCGGCTTTTTCGGTCGCCGAAGAAAAACGCACGAGTCCCGCATCCACCGTTTCCAGCAGTTCTACTACCTGTTGGCGCGTCTTCCTTGACAGCATCTCGTCGCTCCCTTTCCATTTTTGGCCCTATAATAAATTATCGAAACATGAAAAGCTTTTCTTAACTCTTCTTTCTGCCCCTCAAAGTTGTGTTAATACAGCTTGGTATTCAGCCCAAAGTTCTGGTTGAATGTCGGCCTGCCGGTCAGCGGTGACAGCGGCGTTTTCCTGAAGCCAAGTGTGCGCCTGCCGATAAGCCTCATCCCCAAGGAAATTCCGATCTTGTTCCAAAAGGCAGAACCATTCGATCTGGTGCCAGATCCAGTCGCTGAGGTCTATGATATCACGGGGAAATTGCCCGTAGGCATGAGGTAAAATCGCGACGTCTTGGCAAAGGGTTTCCCCCGGCTGCGGCGTGAGGAGCAGCCGCCACATCGTCAAAAAGAGCGGGCGATCTCCTAAAAATCCATCCGCCAGCCACCGGCGAGTCTCCATCATCTCGCGGCGAAACAACGCTCCGCCGATGCCGCAGGCCGGATATTTCCCCTGCGTCAGCAAAAAGCGCCAAAGAGCCTCGGGGCTTGTCATCTGAAAGCGGTCATCGTCCGGCAGGCGTATCCAAGGCAGCCAGTCAGCATACTGCCGGCGGTCGTTCGTCAGCGCGAAGGATAGTGGAAAATCCTGTAACTCCAAGCAGGCCAGCATTTTCGTAATCTTATCCGGCTGCGGCTGATCCCCGGGGAAAAGCCACTGCACATAGTCCCCTTTTGCCTGCGCCGCCAACTGTTCAAAGACGTCCCCTGCCGCGCTGTTCAAAAGAACAACGGGCATCGTCTCCGCAGGGGCGAAAGCATCGTCCCCCATCGGCGTGGGGAAATCAGCCGCCTCCGCCGCAGCCGCCTGGACGGCCTCGTCAGGCGACACCAACGGCAAGATAAAAATTTCTTTGTAGGGATAAAGCTGTTCATACGCCGCTTGGAGGGACTGGCGCAGCGCTTTCTCGTCGCCTAAATAGGGCAATACGATGGTCGCCCGTCTCCGCCGTATCAACACGCGCTCTTCAGCCCGCGCCGCGGCAATCTGGGTGCCCACATCCAATAACCGCCGCGCCGGGTCGGGGCGCACATCTTCGCTGTATTTGAGCACCGGTTCTGCCACATGCGAGAGGTCGACGAATTCCCACGGCCCCTCGAAAGTACAGCCTTCCCCTTCCCCCGTCGCGATTTTCCAGTAGCGCGGTGAAAGCAGGGTCGTTGGTGTCTCATAGGAATATTTGGCAATGGAGTTTAACCAAATCGTCTGGCTCTTGGAGAGATATTGTTCATTGCTGCGCCATGGAAAATGCGCCAAATGCAGCTGAGGGGCGTCTACCCAGGCTACCTTCTCTTCTCCCGACGGCCCGGACCGCCAACCGTAATGGCTGCCTTCAGACAGATAAAAAGGAGCCGACCGATACAGAGCCCCGCCAATGATGATCTTTTGTCCCGAAGCGAAATCCGTTCCCCGGCGAAGGGGCCGCGCCAAAAGGAAACGCGCCTCTTCTTCGTGGGGATAAACCGGTTCATAGAGCCGCCACGGGAGCCTGTAAAGATGATGTGGATCTAAGCCCTGCACAATTTCTCGACAGGACGCCGCCCCTTCGTCCGCGATCAGAAATTCATCGGCATCCAGCGGCAGCACAACATCGGCATGCTTGTCTACCGCCGCTTCCCGAAGCAGGGCGTTCATCGTCTCCACCTGCACGTAACCCGCCGCATAGACCCGCCGTATCGTCAGCGGCAGCCCCTCCGCCTGAAGCTGCCTTAATATCTCCGGCGTCTCGTCTGTACTGCTGTGGTCAGCGATGAGCATTTGATCTACAAAACTTATCGTATGGCGGACAAAACTCTCGATGACGTCCGCTTCATTTTTCACCATCGAGATCGATATGACGCGCCCCATCCTCTTCTTCCGCCTTCCTCACACTTCCGGGGAGAGTTCTCCCCCGTATTCTTCTAAAAATGTTTTCTGATACCCTTTGTATTTCGGATCGAGGGGCTTTTCCACCGGGCAGTGGATGCACCAAAAGCCTGATGTCTGGTTCGGCAAAACCACCTGATAGCCCTGGCGTTTAAACTCCAGGCACTGGGAGGTATCGTAGAGGTGGAAACCTGTGAAGAGATCTTCCCGCCACGGAATGTCATACTGGGTCGCTAAAAAGAGGCCGTCGGCCGCTTCTACGAGGACGTAAGGGCCATGGGGTTCCTGTAGTTCCGAATCCACCACGCTCTCCGCCTCGCAGGCGTGGAGCACCCGCCCGTAGGTGCGCCGCCCGTCCCACCAGATCCCGCTGGCTGGAAGCGACCGGCAGCCGATGACCCCTACCATGCCGATGACGGGATCGGCAAAGAGCCGCAGCAGATCCCGCACTAGATGCTGATTGACCACGAAGGTGTCCTGATGGAGGTAGACCTTATACTTGGCGTCAGACTGCTCCATCGCCCGGTTATAGCCCGCCGCCATGGAAGACGCTCCCCGCACCGGAAGATACGCCGCCGTCATGCCGGAAGGAAGCGCCAAGTGCCGCAGATAGAGGAGGGATTCTTCGTACCACGCCTCATCGTTCACGCAGGTGATGAAGCAGATCTCCTTTTTATTCTTCATCCCCTGCGCCTCCCTCTGCCTCACCTTTTTCCCAGTCTTCGTCCAAGAAAGCGGCGTACTCTTCCCAGCCCTCTTCCTCCGTCAGGGCGGCATGAAAAGCCCTCCGATGGACGATGGTTTCCCGGGTGAAGGCCGCCAGGTAGCGCGGCGTAATGCCCGCCTCTTGGCAGAGCGCCCGGAGGCGGGCGCGATTTTCCGCCGGATCGATGCCGTATTCCAAACGGCGGCAGAGCGTCACCAACTGCCGCCGAATCTCCGGTGTATATTCCGCCTTGAGGCGGGCGACGGCGCGGGTAGAGCGCCATGCCTGCACCAGCCATACTTCCGTCGCCATGTCGTTTGGCCCGTCAAAGCCCGCCGCGCGGAGCCGCTGGGCAAGGGAAGCGGGAACGGCCTCGCCTCCCCCGGGCAGAAAGAACACGTCCTTGTAAAAGGAGGCCGCTAAGAGAATCTCAAATTCCGCTTTCGCAAACAGCCGCCGCACCAGCGCCCGATAATGTCCCCCCATCAATTCTTCCAAGATGCGCCAATAGCGGATATTGGTGAAACTGATGAGAAGAAACCCCGTGGGCTTGAGGAAGGTTCCCAATCCGGCAGCAATGTCTTGAGGATTGACGACGGTTTCCAAGCCGTGGGGGGCGAGGAGGATATCAAAGCTCTCTCTTGGATACGGCAGCGGCGTTTCCCGATAATCGAGGCATAAGGTCTGTACGTTCAATTCGGTAGGTATATCCGCTATCTTCTCATCCTCCGCCTCTACGGCGTGAAGTTCCGCCACCGGATAGAGGAGCCGCAGCGCTGGAAGATACGCGCTTCCCTCCACCGTCAAAATGCGCCGGGGCGCGTCCGAAGGCGTCAAAAACCGCAGCAGTCCTAAGTTATCCCCTTCGCCCACGTCTTTCCCCCTCCGCTCTTCCCCGGCAGGCGGCGTACACCCTTTGGTACATCTCTTCCACCGCCCGAGCATAGCCCCGCCCGTCCATTAATGGTGATCGCGCCATCATGGAGCGCAGAACGCGGCGCAGCCCCGTCAGCGTTTCCGGTGCCGACGCCAGTGCCGCCGCCGTTTCCACGTAGGCCTCCGGCGTGGCGGCAGCTAAATCACCGACGCCCACGTTATGGAGGAGACTGTACCCAAAGCGCGCCCCATGGCGCCGCCCCGTCAGGGAAACTACCGGCACCCCCATGTAGAGCGCCTCGCAGGTGGTCAACCCCCCCGTATAAGGCGCGGTGTCGAGGGCAACGTCGATGTCATTGTACTCAGCGAGATAATCCGCCGAAAACCCCCGATACTCCACCCGGGACCGATCCAGCCCCGCCTGCCGCAGCCGCCCATCGGCGTAAGCGCGCCCTTCCTCGCTGTCGAAAATCTTATGTTTTAAGAGCAGCCGCGCCCCCGG
>CAJPQU010000045.1 GCA_905372875.1 uncultured Schwartzia sp.
GTGCTGGCGTTTCATCGCATCGTCATGGACGATGGCTTCGCCTATCGTTATGAAGATATGGAGGTGACGCCCCAACCCGACGGCGGATTTCTCGTTACCGTCGATGTGGCCGTGACCGACGGCGCGGCGGTGGAACACGTCCATCCCGCCATCACCGCCACGGCAGAAGGAGGCGCTTCAAAGCCCGTCGCATTCTTCGGCGGGGAAAGACGCCTTCGCCTCACCGGCGTTTCTGAGGACAGCCGCCGCGTCCGCCTCGAGCTTCTTCCCTCGCTGGCGGAGGAAGCCGCCCAGCCCATCGCTGCCACTGTCAGCACGAAGCCCTTCATCTGGCTCCTCTGGCTGGGCGCTGCCCTCGTCACCCTTGGCTCTTTCACCGCCCTCAAGGGATGACATGAGGATTTTTGTGAACCGTAGTCGCTAATCAGTCTTTTTACAGAAAAATTAATATTTCCCCTCCTGTTGGTTGCTCTGGCAACATCGGGAGGGTTTTTTTCGTGATATGATATGAGTACTGAGAGGCGTGGACGTAGGAAAACAAGCGCTTCGTGAGGATATGCACCTGACCACGGGGCAACGGCGGGAAAAAGGGATAGACATTTCGTGGTTCGGGGGAAATAGGTGTAAGGGAAAGGAGGGGAGCAGGCGTGGCCATTAAGGATTTCGTCAGTCGGCACACGCTGGCCTGTCTGGCGGGAGGATTTGCCATCGGGGTGGTGATCTCTGGGGCTGGCGCGGCGATGATGTCGTTTTCCGGTTCGCCGGCCTTTTGCGGCACTTGTCATTCCATGAAGGAGGTCACGGCAACCTTCGCTCAGTCCACGCATTCAAAATTGGAATGTGTGGACTGCCATCTGCCCCATGACAGCATGGTCATGTATCTCTTTGAGAAAGGGCGGACGGGGATGAACGACGTTTATCACGAGGTACTGCGGGATTATCCGGCTCACATCAAGCTGTCGGCTCGGGGACGGGACATGGTGAACCGCAACTGCCTGCGCTGTCATGCCAACACCATGGACAAGGTTCACGCCGATCTCTTCAAGCCGATGGACACCGGCGGGGACTGTCTGAAGTGTCACAGCCGCATCGCCCACGGGGCGCGTCCTATTGAAGGGGGGATAAAAGTTGAATAAGCTGCAAAAAATATTGGTCGGAATAGTGGCGGTCTGCCTTTTGTTCTTCGGCTTCATCGTGTTCCGTATCGCCGCTGCGCCGAAGGATGACAGCGTGCGGCTGGCTAAGGTGCCGCCGGAGGAACGGCTGGGGACTCACGCCTATCGGGACGCTTATCCGCTGCAATACAATTCCTACATGAAGAATAACGACTTGTCCCCTTCGCCGACGGGTTATGGCGGCGCCCAGGCGGAAAATTCCCATTTGGTGGAACAGCCGGAGATGCTGGAAAATTTTAAAGGCTATAAGTTCGCTATCCAGTATGATGACGATCGGGGACACACTTATGCCGGCGTGGACTTCAAGAATTCGAAGCGCCTGCCGGGGCAGAAGGGAAGCTGTATCACCTGCAAGGGTTCTTACATGTACGACGTGTACTTTAAGGAGAGCGGCTGGGCCTACGCTGCCAAGCCCATCGACGAGATCATGGCCCCCATCAAGGACGACGAGTGGATCGGATGTTCTTCCTGTCACGATCCGGATACCATGGCGCTGCGGGTCTATCAGCAGAGCCTGGTGGAGGCCTTGGCCCGGAAGGGGATCGACATCAAAGAGGTGTCCCACAACGATATGCGGGGCTACGTCTGCGGCCAGTGCCACAGTGAGTATTACTTCGCCAAGGAAGACGGCCGGGTGGTGACGCCGTGGGATAATGGACTCACGGCGGAAGGACAGTATCAGTATTATCAGTCGGGGAAGGCGGGGGGCTTCCAGTACGATTGGATCCACGCGGATTCCAAGGCGCCCATGCTGAAAGCCCAGCATCCGGATTATGAGACGTGGCAGGACAGTGTTCACGCCGACGCCGGGGTGACCTGCGTCGACTGTCACATGCCCTATATGCGGGAGAACGGTCGAAAGTATACTTCCCATTGGATGACCAGTCCGCTAAAGACCGTCGAGGCTTCCTGCCAAAAGTGCCACACAGAGAGCGCGGAGACGCTGACAGCGCGGGTCAAAACCATCCACGACAACACGTTCCGCATCCAGCGCATCGCCGGGCAGACGGTGGCCAAGGCACACCTGACAGTGCGGGCAGCCATGGAAGCGGGGGCAACGGATGAGCAGCTTGCCGCAGCCCGGGAACAGCTTCGGGAGGCGCAGTGGTATTGGGATTGGGTGGCGGCCGAGAACGGCATGGGCTTCCACAATCCAGACAAAATCCTCCGCACCCTCGGCCTCGCCGTAGATAAGGCACATCAGGCCATCGAGACGGCCAATGCAGTGGTGAAGGGAAAATTGGAGATCCCGGCGATGGGATTTTAGGAAACACTGATAAAATGAAGTCCGCCAGATTGGCACAGATTTTTTGTCCTATCAAGGAAACAAACCGAACGCGTAGCAAGGCTATGTGAAGGCTTCGTTGCCGTAGACAGGGCGAAAAAGATGTGCCAAGATGATGTGGCTGAATTTATCAGTGCTTCCTCAAGGAACAAAAACGGCCCGAAGGGGAAATCCTTTCGGGCCGTTTTTTGTTGCGTGATTTAAGGAGCGTACGTTCTAAGCTTATAGGGGTTGACAGTTACTTGGTTTATTATATAATGAAAGGAGTTAGTTGATAAAAACAACCAAATGTAAAGAGCTGTGCTTTTACCTCGATGGGAAGAGGATAAACGGCTGGCGGCGCAGCGGGGAACGCAGGTGGCTCAAGGAGGTGGAAGAGGGATGGATTATTTAGCTGTGGCGCACAGTTTTGGCCTGCTGCATCGTCGATCTCAGGCGGTGGTTTGGGAAAAGTGCCAGGAAATAGGGCTTAGTTATTCGGGATACGGGCTCTTGCTCACCCTGTTTGAGCATGAAGGGAGCAGTCAGGAGGAATTAGCGGCCCGCCTGTTCATGGACAAGACGGTGGTGACCCGAGAGATCCAGTCTCTCGAAGCCCGGGGCTTCGTTACGCGCTGCCGGGATGTGGAGGACCGCCGGCGTAAGCGTCTGTACTTAACGCCTTTAGCCCGCAAACATCAGGCATTTTTAGAAGGGGTTTTACATCATTGGATGGATTATTTGTGTGAGGGGATGACGGATCGGGAGGCGGAGACGGTACAGCGTCTTTTTCCCCGTTTGGCAGGTCGGGCCATGGCGGCAGATATTCATGTGCTTTGACGGCTATGCCTTTTGAGATGCGGCTGAGGCAGGCGGATGCGAAAATGAAGACGGGGGGCTCGGTATGGAAAAGAAGATAATCTTCACACTGATGTTTGGGACGGCGCTCCTTTTGACGGCCGGGTGCGGACAAAAGCTGCCGGAGCCGACGGTGCCCCTGGTGAAGTATGAAACAGTGCGCTTGGGGGCAGACGCGGAGGGTTCTACTTACGCCGCGGCGGTTCGGGGCCGTTACGAAACAGTGTTGGCGTTTCAGGTAGGGGGGCGGATCGCGTCCCGTACCGTGCAGCTGGGGGACCGGGTGCGGGCGGGAGAGGTTCTCATGACCTTGGATCCCAAGGACGTAGCTCAGACAGCCCGCCAGAGCGCGGCGCAGGTGGAAGCGGCGCGGGCGAATCTGGCACTGGCGCGGTCAAACCTCGCCCGTTACACCGCCCTCTATCAGGCCGACGCGGTGGCGGCGATGGTGCTGGAGCAGCAACAGACAGCCTACGACGCAGCGGCGGCTTCCTATGAAAACGCGCTGGCTCAGGATGTGCAGGCGCAGAACGCCCTTTCCTATACGAATCTCACGGCCAACGCAGACGGATTGATCGCGGCTATCAGCGCTGAGGTGGGGCAAGTGGTGAGCGCCGGGATGCCGGTGATGACGCTGGTGCAGACAGAAGAATTAGAAGTAGAGATGAGCGTGCCGGAAAATCGGCGGCAGGAGGTCGCCGTGGGGCGGCGGGCGGAAGTGTCTTTTTGGGCGTTGGGGGACAGCCGGACGCCGGGCGTGGTACGAGAGATCTCTCCCATGGCGGACAGCGCTTCCCGCACCTATGCGGTGCGCGTTGCGCTGCCGGAACCGCCCGCTGGGATCATGCCGGGCATGACGGCCAGCGTTTATCTCTCGGCGGAGCGTGCCGCTGATACAGCGACACTGCCCCTTTCCGCTCTCTATCAGACGGGAGATACGCCGTACGTCTGGATCATCGACGACGAGGATCGGCTTCGCCTGCAAGCGGTTACGGTGGAGGGAACCGCCGGCAACCGTGTCATCCTGCGGGGTCTTGCGGCGGGGGATCGTGTGGTTACAGCCGGGGTTCATAAACTGCACGAAGGAGAGAGCGTGCGCTTGGGAACGGAAGGGGCGCGGCCATGAGAAATCTCACGGAGGTTTCCCTGAAGAACCGGGATCTCGTCTGGTACGCTATCGCCGTCGTCTTTGTGGCCGGGATATTTTCTTACCTGAAATTGGGCCGCATGGAGGATCCCAGTTTCACCATCCGCCAGATGGTGGTGACGGCGGCGTGGCCGGGGGCTACGGCGGCAGAGATGGAGCAGCAGGTCACGGACAAGTTGGAGCGAAAATTCCAGGATATCCCCCGAATCGATCATATCCGCAGCTATTCCCGCCCCGGCACGGCGGTGATCTTCGTGAACCTGCGGGATGATGTTCCTTCGGAAGAGATTCGCAATGTATGGCGGGATGTGCGGAATTTTGGCGCCGATATCAAGCCGGATTTGCCGGAAGGGGTCTATGGCCCTTTCTATAACGACCGCTTCGACGATGTCTTTGGCTCCGTGTACGCTGTCACCGGGGACGGGTATTCTTACGAAGAGCTGCGGCAGACAGCGGAGAGGCTGCGGCGGCTCATTTTGGAGCTGCCCGCCGTGCAGAAGGCGGAGCTGTTAGGGGAAAAGACGGAGACGGTATACATTGAGATGCAGAAGGAACGGCTGGCGGAGCTGGGCCTTTCTCCGGGGTTGGTGGCCGAGGCGATAAAGCAGCAGAACGCGATCACCCCGGCGGCGATGATTGATACCGAAGAAAACAATGTGTACCTGCGGGTCACCGGGAGTTATGACGATCTGGATGCCGTCCGCGCGACGCCGCTTCGGGTGGGGGGACGAATCTTTCATTTGGGAGATATTGCCACGGTGGAGCGGCGCTACGCCGAGCCTTCCGATCCTCAGATGTACTTTGACGGCCAGCGGGCGGTAGGGGTGGCCGTATCCATGGAAACGGGGGGCAACGTGCTGGAGTTGGGGGAACAGCTTCGCTCCCTCATTGCTAAGGTGCAGGTAGAGGAACCGGCGGGACTCATGATTCATCAGGTCTCCGATCAGCCGGCGGTGGTGGAGCATTCCATTGACGAATTTATCAGTACCCTTCGAGAAGCCGTTGTCATCGTCTTGGCGGTGAGTTTTTTGAGCCTGGGGATTCGGACGGGCTTAGTGGTGGCCGGGTGCATCCCGCTGGTTTTGGCGGGGGTCTTTTGCGCCATGGATCTTTTGGGCATTGATCTCCACAAGGTGTCCCTGGGGGCGCTGATCATTTCCTTGGGCCTTTTAGTGGACGACGCCATCATCGCCGTGGAGATGATGAGCGTGAAGCTGGAGGAAGGATTGGGACGTTTTGATGCCGCCTGCTACGCTTTTCGCGCCACGGCCAAGCCTATGCTCACCGGCACCCTGATCACTGTCGCCGGGTTCATTCCCGTGGCTTTTTCCGTCGGTCCCGCGTCGGAGTTTTGCCGCGATCTTTTCATCGTCATCGCCGTTGCGTTGGGATTATCATGGATTGTATCCGTCATGGTAGCGCCGCTCTTCGGTTACTATCTCATCCGCGTCCCGGCGAAGACGGCGGGGGAGGGAGAAAAAGCCGATCCCTACCAAAATCGATTTTATGGGATCTTTCGCGCTGTCTTAGGCTGGTTTCTCACCCATCGTCCCTTTGTCTTAACGGGGACGGCGGGGGTCTTTCTGCTGTCTGTTTTCCTTTTGGGAGCGGTGCGGCAGGAGTTTTTCCCGCCGTCGCTGCGCCCGGAAATTTTGCTGGACATGCGGCTTCCGGAAGGGGCATCGCTTAGGGCCAGTGAAGAGGAAGCGGCGCGGCTGGCACGCTTTCTTGATGAGCGGCAGGAGGAGATTGAGAACTACTCCTACTACGTCGGTACCGGTGCGCCCCGCTTCGTCTTGACGATCAATCCGCGGCTTCCGGCGGCCAATTACAGCCAATTTGTCATTGTGGCCCAGTCGGCGGAGAAGCGCGACGACCTTATCGCCGCTCTCCGGGAAGAGTTAGTGGAAAATTTCCCTGAGGTGCGGACGAATATCCAGACGATCCAGACGGGACCGCCGGCGGAGTATCCGGTGATGATCCGCGCGGCGGGTTATGATCGGGAGAAGGTGCGGGCGCTGGCGGGAGAGGTGGCTGATCTCATGCGGGCCGATTCCAATTATACGGACGTTCATTTCGACTGGAATGAAAAGTCTCGGGTGCTGTCCCTCGCCCTTGATCAGGAGAAAATGCGGGCCTTAGGCGTCAGCAGCCACGACGTGGCCCTCACCCTCTATACGGAAATCAATGGTGCGTCGGTAGCGCAATATTATCGGGGGGACCGCACCATTGGTATGGTATTTCGCCTAAAGGAAGGGGATCGCGATACGTTGGAGAAGGTGAAAGATCTGCCGATTGGCCTCTCCAGCGGACGCTATGTGCCCCTGTCCCAGGTGGCGAAAATTTCCTATCAGGCGGAGGACGGCCTCATCTGGCGGCGGGATTTGAAGCCCACCATCACCGTGCAGGCGAACATCCGCACCGGCACGGCAGACGACGCGGCGAGAAAAATCTACGAGCAGACGGCGGCGCTGCGGGAGTCTCTGCCGCTGGGCTACACCATCGAACCGGGCGGCTCCCTGGAAGACAGCAAAAAGAGCATGGCCTATCTTTTGCAGCCTGTACCGGCCATGGTACTCCTCATTATGACGCTTCTCATGGTACAGCTTCGCAATGGCAAGCAGATGGTTCTGACGCTTCTCACTGCGCCCTTGGGCATTATCGGGGTGACGCTGGGGATGCTGCTCTTTGGCAAGGCGTTAGGTTTCGTGGCCGATCTGGGTATTCTGGCGCTGACGGGCATGATCATCCGCAACTCGGTCATTCTCATCGATCAGATACAAAAGCACGAAGCGGCCGGGGAAAGCCCCTGGAACGCGGTGATGGACTCGGCGGTACTGCGCTTTCGGCCCATCATGCTCACGGCGGCGGCGGCCATTTTAGGCATGGTGCCTCTCATGCCCAGTACTTTCTGGGGCCCTATGGCGGTGGCTATCGCTGCCGGCCTCATCGTGGCCACGGTCCTGACGCTTTTGGTGCTGCCCGCCATGTACGCGGCGGTGTACAAGGTGGAGCGGGAATAGACGACAGATTTTTATCGCTCTCCGCACTGGCGCGGAGAGCGATTTTGTGTTATCCTGTACTTCGCGGCGATTAAAGGGAGCACTGATAAATTCAGCGATATCATCTTGGTACATCTTTTTCGCCCTGCCATCGTCAACAAATCCTCCACATAGCCCTTGCTATGCGTCCGGTTTGTTTCCTTGACGGGTCAAAAATCTGTGCCAATCTGACGGGCTTCATTTTATCAGTGTTTCCTAAATCGCTTCGCGACTACCTATGAAAGAGAGGCGTTCTTTATGCGACAAAAACGTGTTTTGGCGGTGCATGATATTTCCGGGGTGGGGAAGTGCTCCCTGACGGTGGCCCTGCCCATCATCTCCGCTGCGGGCGTGGAATGCTCGGTGCTGCCCACGGCGGTGCTGTCCACCCATACCGGCGGTTTTACAGGCTTTACCTATCGGGATCTGACGGAGGACATCGCCCCTATGGCGGCCCATTGGAAGTCGCTTCACATCCCTTTTGACGCCATTTATACGGGGTTTTTGGGTTCCTTTGCTCAGATTGATTTGGTGGCGGCAGCCATTGGGGAGCTCCGGGGGCCGAATACCATCGTGGCGGTGGACCCGGTGATGGCGGACAACGGCAAGCTTTACACCATTTTTGATGAAACTTTCCCCCCGGCGATGAAAAAACTCTGCGCCAAGGCGAATCTCATTCTGCCGAACCTCACCGAGGCAGCGCTGATGTTAGGGGAGACGTACCGGGAAGGCCCCTACGAAAAGAACTACATCGAGGGGCTTCTCCACCGCCTGGCGGAGGAGATCCCGGTGCGGCAGATCGTTCTCACCGGCGTCTATTTCGATGACCGGGCTTTGGGGGCGGCGGCTTATGACACCGCGGCGGGTACCATCGAGTACATTTTGGGAGAAAAAGTGCCCGGCAGCTACCATGGCACCGGTGATATCTTTGGCAGCGCCGTGGTGGGCGCGTTGACACTGGGGCGCTCCCTTCCCGAGGCCGTTCGGGCCGCCGTGGACTTTACGATTGCCAGTATCAAATGGTCGGCGGCGGCGGGCACCGAAGTCCGCTACGGGGTGAACTTTGAAGCGAATCTCCCAGGCTACATGAAATCGCTGGGGCTGGTGTGAAGAGAACTGCTGCCTGAAACGGGATTTAAATAGCGTGCGAAGTGATGTCTGCTCGAGGGCGGCATTCGAAGATAAAGAGAACCCCCTTTCGGCTGCGGCTGGAAGGGGGTTTTACGGGAAGAGGCAGCGGGGCTGTGTGAGCCGTACGGGGGTGTGCGTGTTTTCGGCTCCCGTGTTTTGCCGGGCGTCTTTTTTGGTTGGCAAACGGCGAGAAAAGAAGTATAATGGATTGACGTAATTCATATAGAACCCATATTGTTATTATTATAGAGGACGCGAGGCGAAGCGGGTATGGAAATTAAAGATATGCAGGCCTTCTATGCGGTGGTGCAGGAAGGGAATATCAGTCATGCGGCGCTGCGCCTCGACGTCGCGCAGCCGGCGCTGTCCCGGCAGATGAAGCGCCTTGAAGAGGGGCTGGGGGTGCAGCTCTTTGAGCGGGGCAGCCGCCGCATCCGCCTGACAGAAGCGGGCAGCCGCCTCTACGCGCGGGTGGAGCATATTCTCAGCATGGTGGACGGTACGGTGCGGGAGATTACCGAGATCGGCAGCGGCCTCGCGGGGACGATCCGGCTGGGAACGGTCACTTCTTCGGGAGCGCTGCTTCTGCCGGAGCTCATGCGGGAGTTTCATCAGCGGGTGCCCCAGGTGACCTTTCAGATTTGGGAGGCCGAGGGGACGCGGGTGCTGGAAATGTTGGACAGCCGTGTGATCGAGATCGGCCTGACCCGCACCCAGGCGGATGCGAATCTCTACGAATCGCTGATCTTGCCGCCCGAGCCGCTGATGATGGTGATGAACCGCCATCATCTCTGCGGCGCGTCGCCGGAGGAAGTGCGGGTAGAGGAGCTGAAAGAACAGCCCATCATCTTGCCGCTGCGTTGGAAGGGAACCTTTTTAATCCATTGTAAACGGGCGGGTTTTATGCCCTATATTATCTGTGAGAGCGACAGCATCGTGCAAAATGCGCTGGCGGTGCGGGCCGGACTGGGCATCGCGCTTCTGCCGATGTCGGCGCGGTGCCTTTTGACAGATGACGGACAGCTGGTTATGAAACGGTTGGTGGGGCCGGAGATCATGGCCCATACGGTTCTGTCCTGGCTGAAGAACCATACGCTTTCGGCGGCGGCGCACCATTTCATCGATCTCTTTCGGGAGATGTTCTTGGTATCGTCCAAGGGAGAAGAAGAGCAGGAACGTTCCCCGCTTATCGGGCAAGAATCGCAAGGAGTGTGACATATATGGAAATCACGGGAAAAATAACCGTCGGCCTTTGCCGGGAGGAAACAATGACCGTGGGCGTTCATCATACCGCCCGGGCTTTGGGCAGCGGTTCATTGCTGGTTTTGGGAACGCCGGCCATGACGGCTTTGATGGAGCAGGCGGCGACGAATTTAGCGCAGGCACTGCTGCCTGAGGGATGGACCAGCGTTGGCACGATGCTTTCCGTCGAGCATGTAGCAGCCACTCCGGTAGAGGCCAACGTTCGCGCTGTGGCTAAAGTGGAAGCCGTCGAGGGGCGTCGTCTGCGCTATACGGTGGAAGCCTTTGACGAAGCTGGCCTCATCGGCCGCGGATCCCACGAGCGCTATGTGGTGGAGACGGAAAAATTCATGGCCAAAGCGCAGGATAAGCTGAATAAAAAGTGAAGGTGAGGACATCTATCCCCCGGGGATGTTAGATTTTCGTTAAACATCGCCGGGGCGCTTCCTTTTTAAGGCTAATCTGTTTATACTATAATAGTATGGGAAAATCATCAATCGAAAAAGGAGCGCGGACGAGATGAGTGAGGCAGCGAAGATCTTTATCGTGGAGGATGAGCGGCGCATCGCTCGGTTTCTGCAAATGGAGCTGGAACACGAAGGCTTTTCGACGGCGATTGAAACAAACGGACGCCGCGCCTACGAGCGCATCTTGGAGGAAAAGTTTGATCTGATTCTCTTGGATATTATGCTGCCGGATATGGACGGGCTGGAAATCTGCCGGAGTGTCCGTAAATTATCGGATGTGCCCATCATCATGCTGACGGCGAAGGATGATGTAGAGGACAAGGTGGAAGGCCTTGATATCGGAGCCAACGATTATCTGACGAAGCCTTTCGCCATTGAGGAGCTTTTGGCGCGGATCCGGGCCACGCTTCGGGATCATCAGCCGGCGGACGGGAAAGAGAACGGCGGGATGCTGGTGGCGGGGGATTTGGTGATGTACCCTGACCGCTACGAGGTGCGGGTGGATGACCAGTCGGTGGAGCTGACGAAGAAAGAATATTTCCTGCTGGAATATCTCCTGCGCAACAAGCGCACGGTGCTGACCCGGGATCAGATCCTGCAAAAGGTCTGGGGATATGATTACATTGGCGATACGAACGTAGTAGATGTCTACATCCGCTATCTGCGGGCGAAGATCGACGAACGCTTCGGAAAGAAGTTCATCTACACGATGCGGGGTATCGGCTATGTTATTCGGGATTAAGCTGCCGCCGCTTCGTATATCGGCGCGGCTCATGCTGGCGAATGCCGCGATTCTCGTCAGCATGCTGCTCTTGACGAGCCTCCTCACGATTCTTGGCATATATTTTTCTCTTTATCATCAGGCGGAATTGGAGATCGGGCGGAGCATAAAGGAAACGCTGCTTTCCATGGAGCGGTCGGAAAAGATGCGCTCCGACGAGCTGCCGCCGCTGCCGTCGCTGCGGCAGCAGCGGGCCCGGCGGGAGCTGGATCCTGACTGGGTGATGCCGCCGCAGTTCGCGCTTCAGCTGTACCGGGACGGTGCGCTGACGCCGGGGGTGGTCCTGCGCATTGAAGACGGCAACGGGGTGCGCGTCTTTGACAGCGAGCCCCATTACCCGTCTGTGAACGAGGTGCAGCAGCACATTGTGGAAACCCCGCCCTTCTGGGCCAGCAAGGCGCTGCAGGTAGTGTTTCTCAATAAATTTCACATGTATTATCAGACCCTCTCCGTCCAATGGAAGGGAAAGCCGTACCAGCTTCACTTCCTGCGCATGATCACGGCGGAGCGGGATTTTTTGCACCTGTTGCGCAACGGCCTGCTGCTGACCAATACCCTGGGTATTCTGCTGGCGCTCATCGCTTGCTATTATGTGAGCCGGCAGGCGCTGCACCCCTTGCGCACCATCATCCAGACAGCCCGGGAGATCGAGGTTACGGATCTCAGCCGCCGCATCCCGATGCCGCCGGCGGACGATGAGATGCGCGAGCTGGTGGTGACGATTAACCGCATGTTGGAGCGCATTGAGTCGGGATTCGAGCAGCAGCGCCGCTTCGTGTCCGACGCTTCTCACGAATTGCGGACGCCGGTGACGGTCATGCTGGGCTATTCCGATATGTTGACCCGCTGGGGTTCGGAGGATGAAGAGATCCTGGACGAAGGGATTGCGGCCATGCGTTCGGAGGCGGAAAATATGAAAAGCCTCATTGAGCGCCTTTTGTTCCTGGCTCGGGCCGATCTCAACCGGCAGGCTCTGAATCGAGAAATCATCGACATGGCTGCCCTGCTGGCGGATGTGGCGCAAAAAGGACAGCTGATTGCCACCCAGCACACACTGACGCTGCGGGAGAACGCGCCGGCGCGTATCTGCGGCGATGCGGTGATGATTCGGCAAATGCTGCGGATATTCCTGGACAACGCCGCCAAGTATACGCCGGCCGGGGGTAAGATCTTCTTGGCGTCTCAGCGGGAAGGGGATAAGCTTCATGTGATCGTGGCCGATACCGGCATCGGCATCGCCCCCGAGCATCAGGCGAAGGTGTTCGATCGGTTCTATCGGGTGGATTCTTCCCGTGCCAAAGCGGGGGTGGGGGGAACCGGCCTCGGGCTCGCCATTGCCCGCTGGATCGCCGACGCACACGGCATTCGCCTCACGCTGACCAGTGAGGTGGGGCGGGGCACGACGATCCATCTCTATATCCCTCTCGCGGCGGAGGAAAAGACAGCGGAAAAAAGGCCCTGACCAGCAACGGTCAGGGCCTTTTGGCGTCAGGTGAGAGGTGGAGATAAAAGCGGGGGCGGCATTGCTGTCGCCTGTCACGAGCGTGTTGCCGTAAATGCTTCTCTTCGGCGTCGCTTGTGAGGGGATACGTTATGATAGAGAAGACGCCTGGCAGAAGATTTGCGGCAGTGCCGCCAGAGGCGTTTCTTGGGCCAGCGCGCACTGGAGCAGGATGCGGGCCTTGACGGGGGATAGGGAGCCGCTGGCTATGAAGGCGGCCTCTCCTTTGGGTGAGGCTGCTGCATCGGCATTCTGAGGGACAGGGATGCCGGGGGAGAGAACGAGGCCGTCGGTCAGGCGGCTGGCCCGGACGACGGCGACGCCTTTCGCCTGGGCGGCGAGGAGTTCCTTTTCCACGGGGACGGGGAGGCTTCCCATCCCCGGCCCGGCGTAGACGATGCCCTTGGCGCCGGTGTGAAGGGCGGCGCGGACGAGAGCGCCGTCGTCGCCGGCGTACCCGTAGAGGATGACCACTGGGGGCAGCGGCGCTTTGGGGAGGGCGAAGGAGAGAGCCC
>CAJPQU010000046.1 GCA_905372875.1 uncultured Schwartzia sp.
GCTTCGGCCCATGTGGATGCTCGGGGGAGATTTTATGTCTGTTCTTCTTTCGTCGGGGATGATCGATTTTTTATCGGGGATACGGTGGCCGGGTTGGACGAGGGACGACAGCGGGAAACGGCGGCGTTCATCACCGAAAGTATGGCTTTTTGCCCGGCCTGCCCTGATTTTTCTGCGTGCGGTGGGGCCTGTTTTGCCCGCTGGTATGGCGGAGAACGGCAGGGCGCCGATTTGACGGAATGTGCGCTGAAGCGGGCGTCCTTTCGCGCCGATGTTCGCTGACGATGGATTTACGCTGGGGACGGCAGTTTCGTGAGACGGATAAGGGGTAGCTCTTCCTTTTTTAGCGCAAATGTGAGAAAATAGGAAAAGAATTCTCCCCAGAGAGGCTGGTTTCCTTTGTTTCAGGCAATTTTACATCATCGGGCCCACTCAAGCGAAGACTGCGCTCGGGTGTGCTGTACAAAAATCGAAGATTTCGGCGTCCGTTTCGGATCGGAGAAGATTTTCTCTCAGGTGAATATGCACGTTCACTGCGGACAGCTTACCGCTGTCATAGGCCCCAACGGCGGGGGAAAATCGACGCTGCTTCGCGCCATTTTAGGGGAAATTCCCCATACGGGGCACCTTCACTATGTGGATGCGAAAGGGGCCCATACGGGGCATCCTGTCATTGGGTATGTACCCCAGTATCTTCGCTTTGATGTCAGCACGCCGACGACGGTGATGGACCTTTTTATGGCGTGCCTTTCGCGGCGGCCGGTGTGGCTTTTTTCTTCCCGAACGCTTCGGGCGCGGGTAGAGCGGGGATTGGAGCGGGTACGGGCGGTACATTTAGTGGATCGTCGCCTGGGGGCGCTGTCGGGGGGGGAATTGCAGCGGGTTCTTTTAGCGCTGGCCCTCGATCCTTTGCCCGATCTTCTGCTTTTGGACGAACCGGTATCCGGTGTGGATCATAATGGGCTGGAAATTTTTTACGATATCTTGACGACGCTGCGGGAGGAAGAGGATATGGCGGTCATCCTGGTCTCTCATGATTTGGCGTTGGCAGCTCGCTACGCGGATCAGGTGGTGCTCATGAATCGCGGCGTCCTAGCCAGTGGAACGCCGGCCGAAGTGTTTCGGGATCCGGCGATGCAGGCGACCTTCGGCCTGGGGATGGAATTAACGGGGGGAGCGCGGGGCGCATGATGGCGGCGATTTACGAAGGGATAGAGATCCTTCTGCCTTTTGCTTGGCTGGATCACAATTTCATGAAGAATGCGCTCTTAGCGGTACTCTTAGTGACGCCTCTTTTCGGCCTTCTTTCCACGATGGTGGTATCCAGCCGGATGGTATTTTTTTCCGATTCTTTAGGACATGGCGCTTTTACCGGCATTGCCTTGGGGGCCATCTTGGGGATCGTGTCGCCGCTTGTTTCGTTGAGTGTGTTTTCCGTCCTCTTTGCCCTTCTCATCACTTACATCAAAAATCGAAGCAGCGCTTCCACGGATACCGTCATCGGCGTTTTTTCTTCTACTGCGATTGCGGCGGGCTTGATGATCATGTCCCGGGGCGGGGGATTCAATAAGTTTTCTTCCTATCTTATCGGCGATATTTTGAGCGTCGCGCCGGAGGATTTAGCGGCGCTGGCGGGAGTTTTTCTGGCAGTTTTCCTCCTTTGGGGGGTTCTCTTCAATCCCCTTTTGCTGCTCTCCATCAATCGCCCTTTTGCCCGAAGCCGGGGCGTGTCGGTCTTTTTCGTGGAGAGTGCTTTCGCTGCGCTCTTAGCGGTAGTAGTGGCCGTCAGCATCCAGTGGGTGGGCCTGCTCCTCATCAATTCCCTTTTGGTGCTTCCGGCGGCAACGGCCCGTAATGTGGCAGCGAGTGTCAAGGCGTATCACGTAATTTCCGTGGGGACGGCACTGGTGTCGGGGCTCACAGGATTGATTCTGGCCTACTATTTCAACATGGCAGCAGGGGCGGCCATCGTAGCCGTGGCGGCCGGTTTCTTTTTTGTCACCTTAGGATTAAAGGGGCGTTTTTTAGCCGCGAGATGAGGGCACGATTTTTACTGACGCATGATGACGGGAGATTGAGATATGCAAATCAGAGAGCGAAAAGAATTGACGTGTCAGCTTTGCGGTGCGTCAGAAGCGGTGCGGCAGATCGATTGGGAGAGGGGCGATCTTTCGCCCTTGGCCCTTTGCAGCCTTTGCCGGGCGCAGCTTTTAGCCGTGTTGGCGACGGAGGCGGCGGCGGAGCAGGGGGCGGCACGTCCTAAAGCTGCGGCCGCAGTGAAACTCTCCCCTGCGGCGGAGGCGGTTCGTCAAGAGGCGGCGTCTCTGACCGAAGCGGCCTTTGAAGAGAAGTACCTTCCGCACCCCGTTGACCGCGTTCTCTTTGAATACATTCGGGGCTACGGCCAGGCTGATATGGACGGCGAGGGGAACGGCATGGTGGTCTTGATCATGGATGGTACGGCCTCGGAGCAGGAAGTGGTGGATCATTTAGCGGTCTTGGCGGACCGCGGGATCGTCTATCCCGTTCCGGGGAAAGCGGGCTGGTACGGGGCCGATTATGCGTTTCGTGACGATTGACGGTGGGAATCTTACTGCTTGTTTTCAGAAACCCTTAACGGATTTGTAACACCCTTTTTATAAAACCGTAAAACCTGGCGCCTATTATAAAGGAATCTTGCTTCTCCTTATTTAAAAAAGTGTGTCGCTTATCAGGAACGGTTTTGGGCGGAGATTTTCGAGGATGCGTCATGGACATTCAGACGAAACTGCTGATTTTCGCTGCCGATCTCGTCGGGCCGCTGCTTTTAGGCTATGCGAGCCGATATCAACGCCGCGTCGGAGACGATTTCTTTAATAAAATGATCCTGAATAACATTTTCGTCGTCTGCCCCGTCGTGTCTTTTTTGAGCTTTTGGGTCATGCCGCTGACACGGGAACTGTTTTGGATGCCCTTCCTTTCTTTGGCACTGGGCTTCGTTCCCGGCGTGGCGGCGTGGTGGCTGGCTCGGCGTAAATACAGAGACCATCGCGAGCAAGGGGCCTATGTGATGTCGGCGAGCCTGGCCAATTTAGGAACCATCGGCGGCATTTGCGTCTATCTTGTTTACGGGGAGCAGGGCTATGGATATCAACAGATTGCGACGCTTTTTCAGTACGTGCTGATGTTTGCGTTCTGTTATCCCTTAGCGCAGTATTATGAACGGCAAGCCGACGGCCGGAGCGGGAAGAAAGTTTCGTTTTGGTCGATGATGTTTTCCAAAAATCAGATCGCCGTTGTGGGGATCCTGATGGGTGGGGCGCTCCAGATGGCAGGCATACCGCGCCCCGCAGAGTTGTCCGGTGTAACTCCTTTTTTCATTCACTTGGGGGCTTGGACAGGACTCATTCCCGTGGGGTATTCGTTGGATTTTGGCCGAATTCGTCGGTATTGGCTGTCTCTTTTCGATCTGACCGTCCTGAAATTTGCTGCAACGCCGCTTTTACTTTACGGCGTGTCGGGATTATTCGTGGAAAGCCCGGTGATGCGCGGCTCGCTCCTTATCTTGGCAGCGACGCCTACGGCGATCAACGCTGTCGTAGCGGCCCGGCTTTACCATTTGGCGGTAGATCTTACCGTGGCGGCCTTTTTAGTGACAACCCTCTTATTTCTGCTGATCGTGTATCCGGTTCTGTTTCTGTTCCTTTCGCCAACAGGTTAGAGGGAAAGCGATGGTCTGCCGAGTGATTTTCTGTTGAAACTGCACATAAAAAAACAGACAAAGGGAGTGGCTGATTATGAAGATGAAGGGGATGGCCGGAGCGATGCTGGCGGCTTTGCTCCTTTCCGGTGGAACGGAGGCGGCGGCACTGTCCATCGAAGAGGCGGTGGATTTAGCGCTGGCCCAAAATACCTCTCTTCAAATCAAAGCCAAAGGAGAAGATACGGCCCGGGCGGATCTGAAATCGGCTCGCGGAAAAAACGGTTTCGCCCTCTCCGCATCCGGCAACTTCACAGTGAGCCATCCGGACAGCGGCGGTCATACGAGGACCGGTAACGCTTCCCTTTCCGCCTCGCTTCCCCTTTATACCGGCGGGGCCAATGAGGCGAATATTCGGAGCGGAGAGATTGGGCTGGATACCGCGCGGCTCGCTACGGAACGAGAACGAGAAAATCTTCGTTACAGTGTCATCAAAGCTTATTATGACGTGCTGGAAGCCCAGCGAACGGTGGCGATTGATCAGGAATCGGTGGACAAATATCAGGCCCATCTCACCAATGTCGAATTGCTCTACCAGGCTGGAAGCAAGGCACGTCTTGATGTGCTGCGTTCTTCGGTGGAGTTGGCGAATGCCCGACAGACGCTCATTAAAGCGCAAAATGAGTATGAGGTTCGCCTCATTGTCTTAAAGAATCTTTTGCACCTTTCCCCCAAGGAGCCGCTTACTTTGACGGAGGATTTTTCCTATCAGCCTTTTTATTCGCCCATGGAGGCTTGCGTGGCTTATGCTGTGGAAAACCGCAAGGATATTCTCATCGATCGTTATACGCTGCGGCAAAGGGAACTGGCTGTGGATATGGCCCGGGCGGGCTATCGGCCGCAGGCGAATCTTTCCGCTTCAGTGTCGGAGGAACGGGAATTTCATCCGCGTTCTTCGGACAGCCGTAATTATACGGCAGGGGTTCGGGTCACTTGGAATGTTTTTGACGGCGGGGTGACAGCGGCCGCCGTTGATAAAGCACAAACAGCGCTTGAGGTAGCGACGCTAACCCTCCAAAAAGATACGGAAGATATCGATCAGGCGGTGCGGCAGGCTTACTATGGGATGCGGGAAGCGGAAAAGCGTCTCGCTTCGACTCAGGCGGCGGTGGGCGAAGCCCGGGAGGATTATTACATTACCATGGAGAAATATCGCGCTGGGCAAGGGATCATGTTAGATGTCATCGACGCGCAGGTGGCGCTTTCCACGGCGGAGATGAATTTTGCCAGCGCCCAGTATGATTACGCCCGCTATCGAGCTCAGGTGGAGAACGCCGCCGGACTCGCGCTTGGTGCTTCTGAGGAAAACATCGATCCCCGAGCGGTGGCGGAAGGGCGTGTGCGGCAGCCGGGGCGAGATGTTTCCGCGTCGTCGGATTATCGACGGGCGCAGGCTGTTGTGGATGGTATGGCCGGATCAGATTCGGCCGATGATGAGGTGGTTTCGCCGGAACAAGGTGCAGCCGGAAATGGGGGAACGCGATGAAGATTGGCAAGAGCGTTAAACGCGCCGCTGTATGTTTGCTTTTGCTCGCCGGAGCCTTTGGCGGATATCGGTATTATCAGGGACAAAAGGTCGCACAGGAAGCGACGGCCGTGGAGACGGCAGAAGTGCGGCGGTTGGATCTGAAATCCACGGTGTCGGCGACGGGAACGCTGCGTCCCGTGGATTCCGTAGAAGTCAGCTCGAAAATCACGGCACGCATCAAGACGGTGCTGGTAAAGGAAAATGAACGGGTAACGGCGGGACAGACCGTGGCGACCTTAGATGGTAAGGATTACGAAGCGCGGCGGGAGCAGGCCCAGTATAAAGTTGTCAACGCAAAGGCAAAGTACGACCGCGTATCTTATCTGTACAGCATTGGGGCCAATACGCGGGAAGAATACGAGGACGCCGTATATAATTACGACACGGCCTTGAGTAACTTGGAGGTCACCGAATCTGATTTAGCAGAGACGGTCATCACCGCACCGATGGACGGCGTGGTGGTGGGCGAGCCGCAGACGCCGGGAACCATGGCGGTGCAGGGGATATCCAATCCTACGGTCATCATGCGCATCGCGGATCTTTCGAAAAAACAGATTCGCGCTAAGATCGACGAGACTGATATCGGAAACGTCCGGGTTGGGCAGACGGCCACCTTCACCGTCAATGCGTTTCCCGATAAAAAATTCACGGCGAAGGTGTCGAAGATTTCACAGACGGATGTTACCACCAGTTGGGACGCATCTTCCACTTCTTCCGTGAGCGTAGTGTATTATTACGTTACGTTGGACGTGGACGATCCTGAGAATCTCCTTTTGCCCGGTATGACGGCGCAAGTAGATATCGTTACAGCGGATAAGCCGGACACGCTGGCGCTTCCCATCGCAGCCCTCAAGGCGAATGCCAGCGGCGCCTATGTCCTTCTGGTGAAACCTGACGGGAGTACGGTGGAACAGCCGGTAACAACAGGTATTTACAGCGACGAATATGTGGAAATCCTCGACGGCCTTTCCGAGGGGGATCGGGTGGAAAACGCCTACAAGGCACCGCAAAAACAGACATCTTCAAGACAGAATGACCGCGGCGGCCCGCCGCCCGTGTAAAAGGCGGTGAGAAAAATGGCGCGGCATATGATTGAACTTTCGGGGATCAAAAAAATCTACCAGGTGGGGGGACAAGAGGTAGCGGCGCTGGCCGGAATTGATCTCACCATCGATACGGGAGAATTCGCTGCTCTCATGGGGCCTTCCGGCTCCGGAAAATCAACTCTCATGAACATTTTAGGCTGCCTTGATCGGCCGACTTCAGGGTCCTACAAGTTAGACGGCGACGAGGTGGCCAATCTCAGTGATGATGATCTGGCCGCCACTCGGAACCGTCGCATCGGGTTCGTCTTTCAGAATTTTAATCTTTTATCCCGAATCACGGCGGCGGAGAATGTGGCGCTACCTTTAGTGTACGCCGGGGTCGGGAGAAGCGAACGGGCCGAGAGAGCCCAGAAGGTGCTGCAAGCAGTGGGATTGGCAGATCGGGCGGATCATCAGCCCAATGAGCTTTCCGGCGGGCAGCGTCAGCGGGTCGCCATCGCCCGGGCTTTGGTGAATGATCCTCACATCCTGATGGCCGATGAACCCACGGGAAATTTGGATACGAAGTCCACCCGGGAGATCATGGATATTTTTGAAAATCTTCACGAGGCAGGACGCACCATTATCCTCGTTACCCATGAGCCGGAGATCGCGGCCTGTGCCAGTCGGCAGCTCTTAGTGCGGGATGGGCAGATCACTCGAGACGCGGGGAAGGGTGAAAGGATGGATATTGTATGAGGAGGAGAGCCCATGGGAATGTTCATGGAGAGCGTCAGTATCGCACTTCACGCCCTCTATGCCAATAAGCTGCGTTCCATCCTGACTATGCTGGGCATCATCATCGGTGTGGGGGCCGTCATCACCATGGTGGCAGTGGGAATGGGGGTGCGGCAGCAGGTAACGAACTCCATCGCCAGCTTGGGCAGCAATATGCTCATCATTCGCCCCGGGACCTCTCTTTCCGGTGGATTGCGGGGGGCGGCGGGGTCGCGGACAACACTGAAATATGAGGACGCGCTGGCCATTCAGAAAAAAGTTAAAGAAGCCCAGTATGTTTCTCCAGCGGTGCATGGCTCCGCGCAGCTCGTCAATGGGAATCAGAACTGGAACACGGGCATTCAGGGGGTGACTCCCGCGTACATGATGATCCGTGATCTCAAAGTATCCAATGGTTCTTTTTTTACGGAGAAGGATCTGACAGGGCGAAGCCGGGTAGCCATCATCGGGACGACGGTATCGGCGAACCTGTTCGGTGAGGACAACCCGGTGGGAAAGACCATTCGGGTCAGCAATCAGCCCTTTCGGATCATCGGCGTCTTAGAGAGCAAGGGGCAGTCCGGCGTGGGGCAGGATCAGGACGACGTGGTTCTCATTCCCCTGACGACAGCGATGGATCGTCTGCTGGCTATCACTTACGTTCATATGATTTATGTGCAGGTAACGAATCAGGACGAAATGCCGGCGGCCCAGGAGCATATCGAAACCCTGCTTCGTCAGCGTCATCACTTGGTGGGGGAGAAAGAAAATGACTTTCAGGTGCAGAATCTGACCAGCCTGATGAACACGCTGAATGAAACGACCACCATGCTGACCCTCTTTTTGGGAAGCATCGCCGCCATCTCTCTTCTCGTCGGCGGCATTGGGATCATGAATATCATGATGGTCTCAGTGACGGAACGTACGCGGGAAATCGGCATTCGAAAGGCGCTGGGGGCGACGTTTCGCAATATCATGACCCAATTTCTCATCGAATCGGTGGTTATCGGCGTCATCGGCGGTTTTATCGGCATTGCCTTAGGCATCGGTATAGCGATGGCTATCGCGCAATTCGGCGGCTTTCAGACGGTCATCACCGTAGCGCCAATCCTGCTCTCTTTCAGCTTTTCCGTGGGCATCGGGCTTTTCTTCGGCATCTATCCGGCCCGTAAAGCGGCACTTTTAGATCCCATCGAGGCGCTGCGGTACGAGTAAGGGAGACATGGCCGGGCGTTCGGCTTCGCTGATCATATTTTGACAGCTTGGTGCGTTTTTCTCGTTCCAGGCGTTCAGAAAAGAAGAGCCCCTGTTCCACTGCATGCAGTGGAACAGGGGCTCTTCTTTTCTGCCGAGGCATGTAAATGACGGTAGCTTCACCGTTATTTTGGGTTATACTCGACGATCTTGATTTCCGGGCTCTTATTAAGATCGATGATCTCCTTTTGGGTTACCCGGATGAGTGGTTTGGATGAGAAATCATTCTCGTAACGAACGATGTTTCCGATGAGACCATTGCTGAGTTTGACGCGGGAACCCAAGAAGGTCTCCTTGAGATGCTTGAGGAAGGGGACGCAGACATGAGGATCAAGTTTGGTGTACATATCCTCCGTGATCTGGTCAATGGCCGCAAAGGGCGTGTTTTTCTTCTGACCTTCCCGTTCCGTGGTGATGTTGTCGTAAAGATTGGCCAGTCCAATGATACGGGCGTACATGTGGATATCGTCGCCCTTCAGGTTAAAGGGAAATCCGGAGCCGTCCATGCACTCATGGTGCTGCAAAGCCGCTAATTTGACGCCGTCGGAAAGTTCGCTGGCAGTGCTCAGCATGCGATGACCGTCGATGGTGTGCTGCATGTAAGTATCCAAATCCTCGCCTTTTAAGTGCTCCACCTGTTTATCGATGAGGCGCGGCGGGAATTTCGTCTTGCCGATATCGTGGAGAAAACCCGCTAAGATCAAATCTTGCGTCTCCGCGGCGGACAGCATCAACCATTTGGCGAGAACACCGGCCAAGACGGAAACACGGACAGAGTGATTATAAATATCGCTGGCTAAGTGATTGACCTCTAAGAGGTAGTCGATGGCGCCGCTCTGTTTGGCCATGGGAGCGAGAGTCTTCTTGACCATGGTCTTGGATTTTTGCACCGGTGGCTTATTGCTTTTTTCCGCCTCGTCAAAAATTTCCCGGGCGGTGTGAATGACCTCTTTATACTCGGTGACAAAGGCGCTGGCGGGATTAAAAATGGCAGATACGTTCTGGAATGCCTCGCTGAGCTCATACTCATCTTTGATGTAGGCGGAGGGAATCCCCAGGAATCCCAGCCGAGTGATGTGCGCTTTCGTGAGCATGGTCCCTTCGGAGAGAACGACGATCATATCGTCGTTGATAATGGAGCGGGCCAGTATCATGCCGGGGGTTAGAGATTCAATAGCTACAGAGCGCAAGGTGGTTTCCTCCTTTTATATATGTCTTTTATTCTCTTTAACAACGCGAAAAAGGGGGCCGCTTTGGGAAGTGCGGCGTCAATCTAATGGAAATAATCTCACTAAGACCTACTGTATAAATATATTCGCGATCGAATGGCATTTTCCTACCAAAACATTAAAATTTTTCAAACTTTGGGCAAACGTCACAGGGATTCGTGACATAAGCCTGATACGAAGGGAAGACCTTTGCCTTGCAATTCCCCCGTGATTTCGCTAAAATCATAGAGTACATGAAGCGAGAGGTTCACAGCAGGGGGAAGACTATGTTCGATTTAGAGTTTGGAACCACAGCTTTTTTGGCTGTCATGGGATTTATTGCGGCGTTTATTGATTCCGTGGTGGGAGGCGGGGGACTCATTTCTACCCCGGCTCTTATGTGGACGGGGTTGCCGTTGGTGACAGTGCTGGGGACCAATAAAGTGGCGGCCACCATGGGCTCACTTACCAGCGTTCTCGCCTTTCTCCGTTCGGGCCGTGTTGATATGACGCTCATCAAAAGGCTTTGTCCGCTGTCCTTTGTGGGCTCTGTAGTTGGAGTGCTCACGGTACGGGCGATTCCACCGGATTTTTTGCGTCCCTTGGTGGTGGTCATGCTCGTGGCGGTAGCTGTCTACAGCGTGGTGAAAAAGGATTGGGGAAGCGTTTCCACCTATCATGGCCTGACGCCGCAGATGACGTATCTGAGCTTTCTGGTAGCATTCCTTTTCGGTTTTTACGACGGTTTCTTCGGGCCGGGGACAGGTTCGTTCCTGCTCTTTTCTTTTCTCCTGTTAGGCTTTGACTTCGTGGGGGCGGCGGCGAATGCCCGGGCGCTGAATTTTTCCAGCAATATTGCCGGCCTTATCGCGTTTTCTCTTTTAGGCGCGGTGGAATATCGCTACGCGATTCCCATGGGCCTGGCGATGATCGTGGGCGCTTTTTGCGGAACCAAGACAGCGTTGGCCAAAGGGGCAGGCTATGTGAGACCGCTTTTTATCGTCGTGACGTCGATTCTTATCGGCAAGCAGCTTTTGGATTTGTTTTTGCAGTCATAGAACGGAGTTTTGCGTTTTGGGTGAGAGTTCTCTATAATGAAGGTGGGGAATATTCTATAAGGAAGCGAGGCGAGGAAAGCGGATCAGAAAAGGGCTGTAAAGGCTATACGGGATTTCATGGAAGCGTTGGGGCTTGATGTCACGACAGCGGGGATGAAAAAGACTCCGGAACGGGTAGTCAAGATGTATGCGCTGCTCTTTTCCGGCTATCGACAGCCAACGAAGCCGGTCTGGGGCGAGGTTTTTGAGGCGGAGAGCCATGGATTGGTGGCAGTGCGTCATATTCCTTTTTATTCCATGTGCGAACATCATTTGGTGCCGTTCTTCGGTGAGGTGCAGATCGCCTATTTGCCGCGAAACGGCAAGGTAGCGGGCTTCGGAAAATTTACGAAGATTGTGGATATATTGGCCCATCAACCGCAGCTGCAAGAGCGGCTGACGAAGCAGATTGCCTCCGCCATTGAGGAAGATTTAGGCGCGGAAGGGGTGATGGTAGTGATCTCCGCGCAGCAGCTCTGTATGATGATTCGCGGGGAGTTGTCCTTGGGAACGCGGACGGTGACGGCGGAGAGCCGGGGGAAACTCCACGGCGACGGCGGATTACCGCAGCAGGCGTGGCAGTTATTGATGGAGGAGAAATAAATGACGGGTGCGGTACGAGAATATCGATGGGCGGATGGCAAGACACTGAGCCTGGGACGACGGACGCAGATCATGGGGATACTGAACGTCACGCCGGATTCTTTCTCCGACGGAGGTCAATGGAATACACCGGAAAAGGCACTGGCCCATGCCCGGCAAATGGTGGCGGAGGGGGCAGATATCATTGATGTCGGCGCGGAGTCATCCCGGCCGGGATTCGTGCCCATGTCCGCGGAAGCTGAAATGGAACGGCTTCGCCCATTTTTAACGGTATTGATCGATGCCTTAGAAGTACCCCTCTCCGTGGATACGTTTAAGGCGGATACGGCGGCGATGGCGGCGGAGATGGGAGTTCATATCCTCAACGACATCTGGGGACTGCAATATGCGCCGGAGCCGGGGCGGATGGCGGCGGTGGCGGCACGGTATCATCGCCCTGTCGTGGTCATGCACAATCAAGAGGGGAAGGAATATGCCGGGGACATCATCACTGCCATGCGGTCCTTCTTTCGGCGGTCCATCGACATTGCGCGGACAGCAGGGGTATCAGATGCGGATATTATCCTTGATCCCGGCATCGGTTTTGGCAAGACGCCGGAAGCGAATCTTCTCGTCTTAAAACGCCTGGAGGAATTACAGGAGATTGACGGGCAGCAGTGGCCGCTTCTCTTGGGGACGAGCCGCAAGAGCTTTATTGGAGCGGCGTTGGATCTGCCGATAACGGAGCGGACGGAAGCTACGGGGGCGACCTGCGTTTGGGGCATCATGAAGGGCTGCGGTATCGTCCGGGTGCATGAGGTGGCTTCGACAGCCCGCATGTGTCGTATGATCGACAAGATATTGGAGGCGCAGTGAATGGATCGAATTAAATTAGAAGGTATGGAATTCAGCGGTTGTCACGGCTGCCTGCCGGTGGAAAAGGAAGTCGCGCAGCGCTTTTTGGTGGATGTTTCCTTGTCCCTCAGTCTTTTGGCGGCGGGGAGAGACGATGATCCCGCGGAAACGGTGGATTATGCGGCTGTTTTTACCACGGTGCAGGAAATTGTGGAGGGGCCGGCGGTCTCTCTGATTGAGACGTTGGCAGAACGCATCGCCGGGGCAATTTTTATGAAGTTTTCACGGGTGGAGAAGGTGCGCGTGGCCGTGCATAAACCCCAAGCGCCTCTGCCGGGAAAATTCGAGGACGTCAGTGTAATCCTCGTTCGTCAGCGCTCGTGAGGGGGGAACCAGCGGAGCCGTATTCTGTTTATTTGGGCCTTGGAGCAAATTTAGGCGATCGGGCAGGAAATATTCGCCGAGCGCTGACGCTTTTGGATGCTGAGAAAGGACTGCGGGTGGAGAGGGTGTCCTCTCTCTATGAGACGGAGCCATGGGGGGGCGTGCCCCAGCCGCCTTTCCTGAACGCAGCGGTGATGGCCGTGTCAGCTATTCCTGTTTCGGCGTTGCTCTCGGCCTGTCAACGCATCGAGCACACGTTGGGCCGGGTGCGGACGGTGCGCTGGGGGGCGCGGTGCATTGATATCGACTTGCTTTATGTCCCCAATTTTACCAGCCAGACGGCGGAGTTAACCTTGCCCCATCCGTATCTTACCGAGCGGGCCTTCGTTCTTCTGCCATTGGCTGAAATCGCTCCGGCGCTTGTTATTTTGGGAAAGAGTGTAGCAGATTGGGCC
>CAJPQU010000047.1 GCA_905372875.1 uncultured Schwartzia sp.
CCCAGGACCATGGAAGCCAAACCCACCTTTTCCGCGTCCACATGGGTGATGTAGGCGTCCTCCGGACAAAGGACGCCGCAGTTGCAGGGAGCTAAGGGCAGTTTCTCCAAGTCCCGCAGCACCGATGCGTCCCCGCCCTGCGCCTCGGCCATGGCACAGAGCTTCTCAAAGGCCGAACCGTCGGCAAGGGATTTTTCCGCCGCGGCCCGGCAGTCTGCTACCGATCCCCGCCCCGTGAGATACAGCATGTTCGCCGCCATGGCCAGCGACACTTCCCGCAGATCTTCCGGCCCGCCACCCCGGAGAACATCCACGGCCTCCGCCACTTCAAGGGCGTTCCCCACGGCGCGGCCCATCGGCGCGTCCATGTCGGTAATGAGGGCCGCCGTCTTTCGTCCCGCCGCTTCCCCGATGGCCACCATGGTTTCGGCCAGCCGCAAAGCCTCGGGAAAACGCTTCATAAAGGCTCCGCTGCCCACCGTGACATCCAAGAGAATACAATCCGCGCCCCCCGCCAATTTCTTACTCATGATGGAGGAGGCGATGAGGGGAATACTGTCCACGCTGCCCGTCACATCCCGGAGAGCATAGATTTTTTTGTCCGCCGGAGCAAGGGCCGCCGATTGGCCGATGACCGCCAGACCACACCTTTTTACTACGTCAAAAAATTCCGCCTCGCTGAGCGCGGCGCGAAAGCCGGGAATAGACTCCAATTTATCAATGGTCCCGCCGGTGTGGCCGAGGCCCCGGCCCGACATCTTTGCCACCACGCCCCCGCAGGCGGCGACGAGGGGAGCCACCACGAGGGTCGTCTTGTCCCCCACCCCACCGGTGCTGTGCTTATCCACCTTAACCCCGGGGATCGCGGAAAGATCCGCCTGCGTCCCCGTGGCCAGCATGGCCAGCGTAAGATCCGTCGTCTCTTGATCCGTCATCCCCCGAAACCAGACCGCCATCAAAAAGGCCGCCATCTGCTCCTTCGGCAGCCGATCCGCGGTAAATTCCCCCACGATATAGTCAAGCTCTTCCCGGCTCATCTCGCCGCCGCGCTTCTTCTTTACGATCAAATCGTACATCCGCATCCGCGTTTCCTCCCGTTCACCGTTGCCTGACCATCACCAGTCGAAACGGAACACTGCCCGCGCCCGCCTCGGGCTTCTCTTCCCACAACCCCTATTTCGCGATCTCCTGCCAGAAGCTCCTCCCCGGTGTCGAGAGCGAAAGGCTGAACATCTCCGCCGCCGTGGCCGCCACATCGGCAAAGGTGGCGCGGGTGCCAAGGTTCACCCCCGCCTTCACCCCCGGCCCGTAGGCGAGGATCGGCACGTATTCCCGGGTGTGATCCGTCCCCGGCGCCCCGGGATCGCAGCCGTGATCGGCGGTGATCATCAAGACGTCCTCACCCTGCATCCCCGCAACGAAATCCCCCATCTGCCGATCAAAGACTGTTGCCGCTTTCGCGTAGCCGTCGATGTCCCGACGATGGCCGTACTTCATATCGAAATCCACCAAATTCACAAAGCACAGCCCCGTGAACTCCTCCGACAGCGTCTTGATGGCCTGATTCATGCCGTCTTCGTTGCCGTCCATGGGAATGTGGCGGCCGACACCCCGGGCCGCGAAAATATCCGAAATCTTCCCCACGCCGATAGTGGTAAGTCCCGCCTTTTGAAAGGCGTCCAGCATGGTATCCCCCGGCGGCAGAAGGGAAAAATCATGCCGCCCCGCCGTCCGCTCATAATTTGGATATTCGCCGATAAAGGGGCGGGCGATGACGCGCCCCACGGCGTACGGCCCTTCGCAGACGTCCCGGGCCTTACGGCAATAATCGTAAAGCGCCTCCCGCGGCACAATGCTCTCATGCGCCGCGATCTGAAGGACGCTGTCCGCCGACGTATAGACGATGAGCGCCCCCGTCGCCAAATGCTCCCGCCCGTAATCATGAATGACCTGCGTCCCGGAATACGGCTTATGGCAGAGCGTTTTACGCCCCAAGGCCGCCTCTAACTTCGCGATGAGATCCGGCGGAAATCCCTCGGGGAAGGTGGGCATGGCCTGCTCCGACACCAAGCCGGCGATCTCCCAATGCCCCGTGGTAGTATCCTTCCCCCGGCTCTTTTCCGCCATGCGGCCGAAAGCACCGGCGGGTTTCGGCGTCTTCGACCCCGCCTCCACCCCGTCGATATTGAACAGCCCCAGCCATGCCAAATGAGGCGTCCTGTATTCCGGCGACTTCACGATGGTCTGGAGGGTATGCACATCACTGCCGTCCCCGAAATCTGCCGCGTCGGGCAGCGCCCCCACACCAAAACTGTCCAGCACGATGACATACAATCGCTTTACGTTCATTGCCCATCCCTCCTCAAATGGTTACGAAAGATTTTTCTCTTTCTGCCGCGCCCGGTATTCCCGATCCAAAATGGCCAGGATCACCAAATTCTCGTAATGATCCCCCACCCGCAGGGTCTCCCTGAGAAGCGCTTCCCTCTTTAATCCCAGCGACTCGTAAAGGTGCAGCGCCCGTTCGTTGTAATCTTTGCAGTCCAGCCAGCCCCGATGAAAACCCAAGTCGTCAAAGGACCAGGCCATCAAAAGCTCCATCCCTTCCCGTCCGTACCCTTTTCCCTTGGCGGTGATGACGATGCGCCGCCACTCGATCTCCCCGTCGGGATTCGTCAGTCCCGCCACCAGAAACGCCCCCACCGCTTCCCCGGTATCGCGGCGCTCCACGATGAGGTACTTCGTATCTGGGGACGCTACGTTCTTCTCCCGTATCTCCCGGGTATCCTGGGTCACGAAGGCGGCGTTCTCCGGCGCGCCATCCACCGCCGCCACATAGTCAATATCCGCCGCCGTGCCTTCCCGCAGCCGAAGCCGCGGCCCTTCTTTAATGATATGCACGTTTTTCTCTCCTTTCTTCCTAAAAGAAATAATTTTGACACCGTCCGAGAAAAATCCTGCCACCCCGCCGCTTTTTCTCAAAAGAGAACTGCCGCCCCATCCGCCTATTGCACGATACCCGAATTTTCTTTATACTAAACACATCAAGCGTAGGAAATCCCACTTCTTAGCATGCCAACCTTTAATCCAAGCCTTGAGACTTCTTTCTACCGATCCATTCTATTCTATTCAAGCCTCCATACACATAAAATCCAAGATTTAACGATGGTATAGAGGATACGCGCCGAAGGGACGCAGACGTGCGCATAGAGCATCTCCGCATGGCACTCGCCTTCTCGTGACAGGGATTTCCTATGGTGCCAAGCACATCGAAAGGAGCATGACGATGCCATTCACTTCGCTCAAAAAAGGTCTCTGTGCAGTGTTTTCCGTACTCGCACTCACAGCGGCGCCGGCCGCCGCTATGCCCAGTCTTGAGGCACAGATCGATACGATTGCTGGCGCCCAAGAGGTCTGGAAATATGAGTTCCCCGCCCTCTGCGCACCGGACGAGATCCCGTTCCATCTCCGTTCCTTTACCCCGGCAACGACGCTCATTGCCGTCACCGACCTCGACGGCAACGGACGGCTTGAACTGCTCTTTCGGCACGTCGCCTTTCCAAAGGGGAGAAAGGGTACCATCCCGTATCCCTTCCTCCGCATTCCAACAGCAGCGGCCATAGCGATCTACGAGGTGGGTGCTGACGGACGCCTCACGCGTCTCCCCGTGCCCGAAGACGGCTACGGTGCGCCCGACTTCATGGGACTGGACGCGAGCCATCCGATTCCTGAAGATGGCGTGCTTTGGTATCCCATGTGTACGAAGCAGATGGATAGAGACGACCATGGTCACTTTCACTATACGACTACCTATCGGCGCATCGCCATCAAAGATGGCAGGGTAAAGATCCATGTGCTCGCAGAGGAAAGCGGCTATTATAATGTCTATGATATAGATAGGGTCGAGCAGGTCGCCACCTCGGCAAGTATCTACGACGGCAACCCCATCCATGAGAAGATGCGTCCTGAAGATTTCTGGCAGACGGCGTTCTATCAGAAATTTCATCGGAACTACGCGCCGAACAGCGTCGCGCACTGGATAAGCGGCAGCGAATTGAACGTCGATCCGCGCAAAGCGCTCCTCGCCTCATGGCAGGGCTTTGTCTACCGTTCCATGAATGGCAAGGGATAAAGGAAGCACGGATACATGCGGCACTGATCTGCGGGATTTCCACGGGGCTGATCGCCCAGCTCCTCCAAAACGCCATTCGCAAAGAATGTGGCATTGAGCGTAGCGCGGCGCCCCGAATGAACCGCCACCTTTTTACTTAACCCCAAAACGAAAGGAGCTTGCCACGATGCTTGATCTTGCCTCTTCTTGGCCGGAAATTGAAGGGAATCTCCTCATTCCGGCGCTCATTTTAGGCGCTTCCCTGCTCATGGGCTTCGTCCTCAACTATCTTCTCCGCCGCTACATTACCCGCCACACCGACCTGGCCCCGGACTCCACCTTGGGGGTGCTTCTCCACGCGGTGCGCGGCCTGCCGCGGCTCTGGTGCTTCGCCATCGGCGTCTACTGGACCATTCACACCGTGGGGCTCGTCGAGCCGGTGCAGCGGCTCTTGGCTTACATCCTTTTCACTATTCTCGTGTTCAGCATCACCCGGGTCATCGTGCGCACCTTGGAGCGCATCATTGCCCTGCGTACGGCAGAAGCCAGATCCGCCGCCGCCGCCACCTCGCTCCTCACGAACCTAGTTGCCATCACGATCTACGCGGCGGGGGCCATCATCATCTTAGGCTACTACGGCATCTCCATCGCCCCCCTCATCACCGCTTTAGGCGTCGGCGGCATGGCGGTAGCCCTGGGCCTTCAGGAATCACTGGCCAATCTCTTCGCCGGTCTGCATCTCATCCTCTCCAAACAGGTGCGCGTCGGCGACTACATCCGCTTGGACAGCGACAACGAAGGGCGCGTCACCGACATCACCTGGCGCTACACCACCATTCTCACCAGCGCCAACAACACCGTCGTCGTTCCCAATGCGAAACTGTCCTCCGCCATCCTCACCAATTATGATATGCCCGACCCCCAAATCGCCGTCATCATCCCCGTGGGGGTCAGCTACGACAGCGACTTGGAGAAAGTGGAAACCGTCACCGTCGCGGTGGCCGCTGACGTCATGGAACGCCTGGAAGGCTCGATGGTAAAAACTCCGGCCGTATTCTTTCACACCTTCGGCGACTCCTCCATTGACTTCAACGCCGTCCTCTACGCCCGGCGCTTCACGGATCGCACCCAACTCAAGCACGAATTTATCAAAGCCCTGACCCAGCGCTACCGCGAGGAAGGCATCGACATTCCCTTCCCCGTCCGCACCATCCTGCGCCCGGAAAGCAGCGATACATCCTCCTGACCGGAGAAAATCCCGCCCCCTGCCTCAAATTTTCCACAGGCAAAAAAAGTTATGCACATCGCATCCTGTGCATAACTTTTCGTCCGGCTTCCCGCATCCCGGGGAAGCCTTTTTTATCGCCTTTTCTTTTTTCCTCCGCCCGTCTTTTTCCGTCGGTGTCCCTCTTTTCTTGTGGATAACTCTCTCCTGGAACAACTATATCTTGTATTTCCCGTTGACGCCACCCAATAGATATTGTATAATCCGGAATAGAAACCACAGGAAAGGAAGCGAAACATGTGTCGGAGACCACTCTCACGCATATCCGCAAGCGAAACGGCGATATCGTCGCCTTCGACGCCGCCAAGATCACCGTCGCCATCCAGAAAGCCAATTTAGAATCGACGGACAAGACCTTTACAAAGCGGCAGTTAGATGCGCTGACCAAGAGCGTCATCAGTCACATCAGCGATCAGGAAACACCGGGGGTCGAGTACATTCAAGACGCGGTGGAGCGGGTTCTCATCAAGAACAACTACGCCAGCACGGCCAAGGCCTACATTCTCTACCGGGCGGCCCACACCCGCATCCGCGAGGCGGAAGTGGATCTCATGGACATCTACGACGAACTGACCTACAAGAATGCCCGGGAAGCGGATCTCAAACGGGAAAACGCCAACATCGACGCCGACACCGCCATGGGCACCATGCTGAAATACGGCTCGGAAGGCTCGAAGTATTTCATCATTCACCGCATCCTGCCCAAGGACATCGCCGCCGCCCATGTAAACGGCGACATTCATATCCACGACATGGATTTCTACATGCTCACCGAGACCTGCTGCCAGATCGATCTTCTGAAGCTCTTTAAGGGCGGCTTTTCCACCGGGCACGGCTGCCTGCGGGAACCCAACGACATCCGCTCCTACGCGGCCTTGGGCTGCATCGCCATTCAGGCCAACCAGAACGAAATGCACGGCGGCCAGTCCATTCCCAACTTCGATTACGCCATGGCCCCCGGCGTCGTGAAAACCTTCCGCAAGCAGTATTTCACCCACTTAGGGGATTATTTCGCGGCCGCCTTGGGTATGCCGCTGGAAGACGCGCGGCTCCTTGCGAAGGCCGTCAAAAAAAATCTCCCGGCCGATATCCGCTTCTCCACCGCTGACGACTTCAAACGCCGCCTCATGGAATTTCTTCCGGCCCACCAGGCCCGCGGCGGCTATCAGCCCATCAGCGCGGAGGCAGCGGGCGCGGCCCACGATTTCGCCGTCAGCGCCGCGACGGAAGCCACCGACCACGCCACCTATCAGGCCATGGAAGCCTTCATTCATAACCTCAACACCATGAATTCCCGGGCCGGCGCGCAAGTCCCCTTCAGCTCCGTAAACTATGGCACCGACACTTCCCCCGAAGCGCGCATGGTCATAAAGAACCTCCTCTTGGCGACAAAAGCAGGTCTGGGAAATGGCGAAACCCCCATTTTCCCGGTACAGATCTTCAAGGTCAAAGAAGGGGTTAACTATGAGCCCGGCGAACCCAACTACGACCTCTTCCAGTTGGCCATGGAAACCTCCGCCAAGCGGCTCTTTCCCAATTTTAGCTTCCTGGACGCGCCCTTTAACAAGCAATATTATCGCCCCAGCGACTACAACTCTGAAGTCGCCTACATGGGCTGCCGCACCCGGGTCATGGGCAACGTCCACGACCCCAGCCGGGAAGTTACCTGCGGGCGCGGGAATCTGAGCTTTACCAGCGTCAACCTGCCGCGCCTCGCTTTGGAGGCCAAGGGCGATCTGGAGAAATTTTACGAAGGCCTGGACGAAATGACAGAACTGGTCATCCGCCAGCTCTACCACCGCTTCAAGATCCAGTGCGCCAAACACTGCCGAAACTACCCCTTCCTCATGGGGCAGGGGGTCTGGATCGACTCGGAGACGCTGACCCCCGACGACTCCATCGCCGAACTCCTAAAGCACGGCACCCTCACCATGGGCTTCATCGGCCTCGCCGAGTGCCTCAAAGCCCTCATCGGCAAGCACCACGGCGAATCTGACGAAGCGCAGAAGTTGGGGCTCCAGATCGTCGGCCGAATGCGCCGTCACATGGACGAAGAATCGGCCCGCACCGGTCTCAATTTCACCCTCATCGCCACGCCGGCGGAAGGTCTCTCGGGACGCTTCGTCCGCATCGACCGCCAGCGTTACGGAAATCTCAAAGGCATCACGGATCGGGACTATTACACAAACAGCTTCCACGTCCCGGTCTACCATACCATCGCCGCTGCGAAGAAAATCGCGCTGGAGGCGCCCTACCACGCCATGACCAACGCGGGCCACATCAGCTACGTGGAGATGGACGGCGACCCCACGAAGAACCTCAAAGCCTTTGAAGCCATCATCCGCTGCATGCACGACAACGGCATCGGCTACGGCTCCGTGAACCACCCCGTAGACCGTGACCCGGTATGCGGCTATAACGGACTCATTGACAATGTCTGCCCCCGCTGCGGGCGCAGCGAAGCCGAACACCATCACCGCCTCGTCATCCCCCGCATCACCTGCGGGAACTGACCGGGCCAAAATATCAAGAGAAGGGAAGACCACGTATGATCGTAAACGGAACGGAAGTCACCATCAAAGATTTAGAAGGGGTATCGGAGCAGGAGATCCTCGCCTATATGGACTACATCCATCAGGACAATCCCAGCGAAGAAATCGACACCTTGGAACTCTCTCCCGCCGAAGACGGCAGCGTCGCACTGGAGTACACCCTGCGCCCGCAGAAATTCCAGCGCATTCGCCGCATCACCGGCTACCTCGTCGGCACCATCGACCGTTGGAACAACGCTAAGCGGGCCGAAGAACACGACCGCGTTAAACACGGCCTGCGGGAAGCCTCCGCTTCATAATCCGGCGTCTGAACGCGATAAAAGCGGCGAAATCAATTCCCCCACCAATCATCCCGCGCCGGAAAAGGCGCGGGATGATTTTATCATCGGCGCAAAATTCCCTTCGGAGGTAATCGTCCATGGAGCTTCGCATCGCCGGAATCGTCGACGACTCCGTCGTCGACGGCGACGGCTACCGCTTTACCATCTTCACTCAGGGATGTCCCCACGCCTGTCCCGGCTGCCAAAATCCGGAAACCTGGGATTTTGCCGGGGGGCGCATCGTCAATACGGACGACCTCATCCCTAAAATTTTAGCCAACCCCCTCTTAGATGGCGTCACCTTCAGCGGCGGCGAACCCTTCGCCCAGGCCGCGCCCTTGGCTGACCTGGCCCGAAAACTGCGCGCCCACGTCCTTACGCTCTGGGCCTATACCGGCTACACCTTAGACGCTCTCATGGCCCGACAGGATCCCGCGACCGACGCGCTGCTCGCCGCTTTAGACGTCTTGGTGGACGGCCCCTTTCTCCTCGATCAGCGGGATCTCACCCTGCGCTTTCGCGGCTCAAAAAACCAACGGATCATCGACCTGAACCGCACCCGCGCCGCCGGGCATGTCGTCCTCAAATACGACGAATAAAAAACGCCAGCGGTCAAAAAATTATCCTCTGGTTATCGTCAAAACGCGCTGCCTGTGTTATGCTTATTCTGTCAAATCCCATCCATACAAAGGAGGCATTTCCCCATGACTCTCGCCCACCCCCTGATCCTCTGCCTGGCCCTTGTCCTGCCGTTTCTCTTTTCGGGCTGCGCTGCCGGCGCGCCGAAATCCATGCCCCCGGGCATCGTCCAGAAAAATGTCCCGCCAGGCGGCCAGCGGGAAATCTACCTCGCCGGCGGCTGCTTCTGGGGCATGGAGACGTTACTGCGCCTCGTGAACGGCGTCACTTCCGTAGAAAGCGGCTACGCCAACGGTTACACGGAAAATCCCAGCTACCGCGATGTCTGCAACGACAGCGGCCACGCCGAAACCGTCCACGTCGTCTACGATCCCACCGTGCTGCCTCTACGCCGCCTCTTAGACATCTACTTCCGCGCCATCGACCCAACAGCGAAAGATCGGCAGGGAAACGACCGGGGTGTGCAGTACCGGACGGGTATCTATTATACCCGTGACGAGGACGCCGCCATCGTTCAAGCGGCATTGGCAGAACTGCAAACACACTACGATCAGCCGCTGGCCATTGAAGCCGCGCCCCTCGTGAACTTCTACCGAGCGGAAGAAGAACACCAGGAATACCTGATCAAAAATCCCCAGGGCTACTGCCATATTCCCCGCTACCTCTTCGACGAAGCCTACAAGGCCAACCGCCGCGCTCCAAGTCAGGGCGATGTCCCCGTCACGAAGGACACCGCCTATCAAAAACCCGACGCGGCGACCCTTAAAGGGCAGCTCACCCCCATGGAGTACGCCGTCACCCAAGAAGCGGCCACCGAGCCGCCCTTTCAAAACGCCTACGACAAAGAATTTCGTGAGGGTATCTACTGCGACGTCACCACCGGCCAGCCCCTCTTCATCTCCACGGCGAAATTTGAATCCGGCTGTGGCTGGCCAGCCTTCTCCCGCCCCATTGATCAGGCCCTTTTAGAAGAGCGCCCCGATCACTCCCACGGCATGACCCGCACCGAAGTCGTGGCCAAAGCCAGCGGCGCCCACTTAGGCCACGTCTTTGACGATGGCCCGCAAAAAGACGGGGGGCTCCGCTACTGCATCAACAGCGCCGCCCTGCGCTTCATCCCCCGGGAAGAAATGGCCGCCCAAGGCTACGCCGCCTACTTAGATCTCTTCGACGACGCCGTAGACCCGTAAATGCAGACCCAGACAAAGAAAAGGCCGCCTCTTTGGCGGCCTTTTCTTTGTCTGACGCATATTGTCTGCGCTCGATTGGCTCTGTCTCCGGGAAAATTGCCGATCAGAGCTTTAAAAATGTCACTTCCTCTGCAATCTCTTTCGGAAGTTCCTCTTCGGGCTTCATTCTGCGCACCTTCCTGACCAATAGATCAAGGCTGTGCGCCTTCGCCTCCTGGGTCACGCGCCACCGCGCCATAAGGGGCTGGAATTGCGGATTACTGGCCAGGGCCTTGCGGAATTTTTTCGATAAGGTGCAGTACCGGAATAAAATCTCCCGCGCCACCTTATTGAGCCGCGGCAGCCCCACCGCCTCATTTTGAATATACTTCTCATACTCGGCGACAAATACGCCCTTATAATCATTGCGGGCCTTCTGCAGCGCCACCTTGACCCGTTCCTTCATCTCGCTGGATAAATTTGCGTTCTTCTTGTAGAACTGAAGATACTTCATGTACTCCGACGTCAAAGACAGCTCGGTGATATCCGTGTATCTCACGCCTTGAAGCCGCCGGCACATCTCCCAACGGAACTGCGCGCACATCCGGATGATCGTCTCCTCCAGATCCTCCGAATGGAAAATCGACAGCACCATGTGGGCGGGCGTCGTCCGCTTCACCCCTTCAATCTCCTGCCACATCAGCCCCCGGCTGCCGAAATTCGGCATTAAAATCAAATACGGCTTAATCTCCGTATTGTAGACGAAATGCGTAATCTTCAGATCGGGAAATTCCGTCAGCACCGGACGATAGAAGCAGCCGAAATCGATCTCCGTCACCTTGTCGAAGGCCGCCTGCACCTGGTCGGGGCCGGCGAAGCACTTATCCAGCGGCCGAACCACGTCCTGCGCCGTGAAAACAGGCACGAACGACGCCATCCTCCCATTCGTGATCCGATTGGCACTCTTGAACATATTCTGGATCTCGAATTGTACCATGGCCCGCCGGTCATTTAGCAACTCATCCGCCTTCTGCTGAGTGATCGACGCCGTCCTCACTTCTTCGCGGAGATACTCCGACCAGTCGTTATCGAACTCATTCTTGGACGGGATCGCCGTCCCCCGGTAAATCCTGATCAGCCAATCATAGACGGGAAGGATCCGCCCCTCCGGGTTTTCCTCCCAACTCACGGCAGCGCGGTACAGCGTCTCCGTATTGGCCGCCCCGGCCAACCCCTCATCCATAAAGCCGAACAGGAAAAACATCCGCACCTCGGCGGGAATGTGGCTTGTCTCCATGCTCTTGAAAAAGGCAGCCTCATAAATCTGATAGAACCCCTCGGCCAGACTCATGCGCAGATGCCGCATCTCATCCGACTTCGCCCGTCGATCCTCCGTCTCCGCATACTGTTTAAGGTCCTTGCGAAACGTCTCCGCTACCTCGCTCCTGACCCCGGAGAACGCCAGAATCACGTCCAGCGCGTTGCTGATGACCGGCGTTTCCTCCGATCCGCCGCGCGTCTCGGCATCCACCCGCGACTTGACGTCATAAAACGCCGTCACGAAGGACGACGTGGCCGCCCTCGTCTGGCTGATAAATTCCGTCGCCGCTTCCAGTTCCTGCCGCACCCGTCGGCCCGTCTCCGAGGCCCGCATCACCGTTTCCAGGCAGAAATTCACATCCAGGGCGTAGAACTTCTCCCGAAGCGCTGCGTCGTGTTCACAGAAAGCCCGGCAGACTTCTGCTTCCCAGCCCAGGCCCAGGCCGGAGGGCTCGAACACAGTCAGCCCTTCCACAAAGGCAAATCGCGTGGGCGCCGTCTGCAACTTCACACACAAAAACTGGTAATCGTTGTAATTATACTTGATCTCCTTGCAGAGTTCGGTCGCCGCTTCTTCCGTTGCAGCCAATGCGCTCAGCATCCGTTCCGTGAGCGCCATGCTGGCCGCCGCCATCACCGGCGCGATAGAAGGCGTGCTGGCCACGGCCTCCACCACATCCTCCGCCGCCAGATACGGCAGCGTCATCAAGGTGGAATCCTCAGAGGCCACGTAATCGAACGTGTACTTCTCGCCGGGAAGGTAAACGGCGCCCGCCACGGTGCCGCTCCCCAGGCGGACTTCGACCTCATCCCCGTCCGTCATCACCAGCGCGCCCGAAAGCACAATCTCCAGTGCCCGAACCTCTTCCCCCTTTCTGTGAAGTACCTGTCCCTTGCCAACCGTTACCTTCTCCATGAACGAAACACCCTCCCCGTGTTTGAATTCTCCTCGCCAGAAACGTTCCCACGCTCTCTCGGGGGAGAAAATATCCTATTCCCAGTTTGCCTATTCAGATCGGCGCTGCTGCTTCGCCGCCATATGGAATTTATTTTCTTCCAACGGAAAATTAAACTTCTTCTTATTCTATAATATCAGGCCCAAAAATGCAAAGCATCCCCTGCTTGAATTTTAGCAACGCCCCCTGCCCCGCAAAAGAATTTTTATTTTTCCTTGCCAAACGGCGGCTGATCCGCTATAATATTGATTGTTTCAAACAAGCGCTGTTAGCTCAGTTGGTTAGAGTATCACCTTGACATGGTGGGGGTCGCAGATTCGATTTCTGCACAGCGCACCAGTTGCCTGTTCGGCTGGTCTCCGCCAGCCTGATATTCGCTCAAATAGCTCAGTTGGTTAGAGCACCATCGTCACAT
>CAJPQU010000048.1 GCA_905372875.1 uncultured Schwartzia sp.
TTCAAGGAACACCCGCCGACCCTTGTCTTTCCACGAGTCAGCTTCTATATATTACCGTGATGTTCCGCCTTTGTCAATATCGTCGGAGAATTTTTTGCAGGATTTTTTCCTGTCGTGTCTAATTTAACGATAGGATTTTCTTATTCCCGGAAGAGGAGCCCAATATGATCCCTGCAAATACATTGGATGCATTGGCCACTGAGCAGAATAATCCCGCCAGCGCCGCCATAGATGAGATGACGACATTAGAGATGGTGACACTCATAAATCAGGAGGATCAAAAAGCTGCTTTATCCATTGCGCCTATTTTACCGCAAATCGCTGCGGCGGTAGACCTCATCGCGGAGCGTCTGCAACAAAACGGCCGCCTCATTTACTGCGGGGCGGGTACATCGGGCCGCTTGGGCATATTGGACGCGGCGGAGTGTCCACCGACCTTCAGCACCGAACCTGGACAAGTGGTAGGACTGATCGCCGGAGGGCACGAAGCCATGTTCCAAGCACAGGAAGGAGCGGAAGACGACGAGGTCGCCGCCGTTTCCGATTTGACCGCCATCGAACTCACGGCGGCGGACGTCGTCGTTGGATTGTCCGCTTCCGGCCGGACGCCCTATGCCGTAAGCGCCTTACGCTACGCTCGCCAAAGGGGCGCGGCCACCATCGCCGTGGCCTCTTCCCCGGCTTCCCCGCTGGCGCAAGAGGCAGACATCGCGCTGACAGCTTTCCCGGGACCGGAGGTGATCGCCGGATCGACGCGCCTAAAAGCAGGGACCGTCCAAAAGCTGATCCTCAACATGCTGTCCACCGGGACGATGATTCGCCTGGGAAAAGTTTACGGCAACCGCATGGTCGATCTGCAAGCGACAAACGAGAAATTGGCCCGCCGAGCCCTTCGCATCGTGCAAGAGGTGACGGGGGATGAGGAAAAAACCTGTCAGGAGAATTTGAGAAAAGCGGAAGGAAACGCGAAATTAGCGATTTTTCTGGCCTTCTCGGGCCTTTCCCCAGAGGCTGGAAAACGCTGTCTGCAAAAATCGGCAGGGCATTTAAAAACGGCGCTGAACAAGCTGTCTGCAAGGGGAGGCATTGCATGAACCCGTCGGAAATCGCCCGCGCTATCACCGCGGTTTTAGGCGAAGAAAACATTGAATTCGCCACCCACTGTATGACGCGTCTGCGCTTGCGTCTTAAGGAGCAGAACGATCATAAGAGAGAGGCGCTCAAAAAAATCCCCGGCGTACTGGGGGTAAATATGTCCGGGGAAGAACTGCAAGTCGTTCTCGGCCCCGGACGAGCTGCCGCCGTCACAGAAGCGCTGTGTTCTCTGCTGTCTCAAAGTCCGCCATCCGCTCCAACTGCCCCTTCCGCGCCACCCGCTGCCCCTGCTCCTCGGTCTGCCGTCGGCGACGGACAGGCCCTTCGGGAAACTCTGCGGGTGCGAAACGCGACCCCTGTGAGACTGTTGTTTAAGCGGATCACGAATATTTTTCTGCCCCTCATTCCGGCCTTTATTGCCTGTGGGCTTTTGACCGGTCTCCTCAATATTTTTCTGCGCTTTTTCCCTGTCATGGGAACTCTCCCGATTGTCCAGCTCCTATACGTCGCCGGAAATACCGCTTTTTACGGGCTGAATCTCTTGGTAGGATGGAATACCGCCAAAGAAGCCGGTGGCTCTCCGGCCTTGGGTGCGATTTTAGCGGCCCTTATCAGCCATCCCCAGCTCGCGGCCATTACTCTCTGGGATGTTCCCCTCATCCCCGGCCGCGGCGGCGTCATTGCCGTTCTTTTCATCGCCAGCGCCGGCGCTTGGCTGGAAAAACACCTCCATCGCCTCGTTCCGGAGATCTTGGATCTTTTTTTGACACCGCTTCTCGTCCTGCTGATGACCGGGACAGCCGCTATCTTCCTTCTTCAACCCATCGGCGGCTGGGTCTCCGAAGGGATCAGCTGCCTGACGGCCGCCGCCATCGAAAAGGGGGGTGCGATAACCGGTTTTCTCTTAGGCGGCAGCTGGCTTCCCATCGTAATGCTGGGACTGCACCATACCATGACGCCCATTCATGCCGAACTTCTGGCCAAGGATGGCGTTACCGTCCTTCTGCCGGTGCTGGCCATGGCGGGGGCTGGACAGGTAGGTGCCGCGGTGGCCGTATATGTAAAAACGAAGAACGCCTTCCTCAAGAAAACAATTCTCTCCGCTCTGCCTGTGGGGATGATGGGAATTGGTGAGCCTTTGATCTACGGCGTCACCTTCCCTCTCTTTCGCCCCTTTATCGGCGCGTGCCTTGGGGGAGCGTGCGGCGGCGCCGTCATCGCGTTCTTCGCGGTGGGGGCCGGAACTCTCGGGATTTCCGGCCTCCCCTTAGCGGCGGCCACAAATCAACCGCTCCATTATCTCTGGGGTATCCTTACCGCTTATATCGTTGGTTTCATCGCCGCGTACCTTTTGGGATTCACCGATCCGTCGGAAGAAAGTACGACACAGCAAAGAAAGGACACACTGCCATGAGATTCGGCATCTCTGTCTATCCCGGTTTAGATCCCCCCATAGAAGAGTATCTTACGCTGATCCGCCGTGCCGCTGCCTGTGGCATTACCTGTCTTTTTACATCCCTGCACATCCCGGAAACAAACAAAAAAGACTTTACCGAAGAATGGCAGAAAATGATGACCGCCGCCCATAGCGCCGGACTGGAGGTCATTGCCGACACTTCGCCGGCCGCCTTAGCCTTCTTAACGGCAGACCCTTTTGACCCGCACACCCTGAGGACCCTTGGCCTCCATGCCTTACGTCTCGACGACGGCTTTTCTCTCGCCGACATCGCCCGCCTCAGCCGCAGTGACGGAGATTTGCATCTGCTGCTCAATGCTTCCACGCTAAAGGAACAGGAATTAGCAGCGCTGAAAACGGAAGGGGCCGACTTCAGCCGGCTGGCGGCGCTGCACAATTTTTATCCCCGCCCCGGTACCGGCCTTTCCCTCCCTTTCTTTCAACAGCAAAATAAAATACTCCACCGCTACGCTTTGGCCATAGGGGCTTTCATCCCCGCCGCAAAAAGACGCCGCGCCCCGCTTCACGAGGGGCTTCCCACCTTGGAACTGCATCGAAATATGCCGCCGGACTTAGCGGCTCGTCATTTAGCAGCGCTGGGTATCGATTCCATTTTCATTGGCGACGATGGGCCGTCGGAAGAAGAATTATCGCGTCTGTCTGCCATCCCACCGGACACCGTCGTCCTGCACGCTCACCTGCTGGTCAAGGACACCGCCCTTCGGGAGATTCTTTCTCAGCCCTTCACGGCCCGCCCCGACGCGGCCCGCGACGCCATTCGAGCTCTGGAAGGGAAGGCGCGTTTCCACGGCCATCTCCTTTCGCCGGAAAACACTATCGCCCGCCCTTTCGGGGCTGTCACGCTGGACAATCTGGACTACCTCCGCTACGCCGGAGAGCTGCAAATCATCAGGCGTCCTCAACCCGCCGATCCGCGCACAAACGTCATCGCCCAAGTCGTACCGGAAGAGCAGTTTCTCATTCCCCTCATCCGCCCCGGGCAAAGATTCACCTTCCGCTTCGAGTAAGATTTGCTGCGTCTCATTTTAATTGGAAACATCCGGTTCGGCAACCCGCTGTCGAAGCGTCTCGCCGAAAGTGGCCGGCACGAAAAAGCAGCACGCCCCGCTCTTGCCATGCCTTCGTCAAAGCAAGACAAAAAGGAAGCCCCCGCGTCCGAATGATTCGGAACACAGGGACTTCCTTTTCTTATTCTTATTACTTTTACCGAATGATCGCCAAGTCCTTCAGTAAGGCGAAATCAATGTTCGTCCTCGGCACAGCGTGGTGCTTCAGATAATTCTGATGAAGATCGGAAGCGGGGTAGAAACTCTCCAGCCGCATGGCCTCCGCATAGCACTTGCGCGCGCCTACCGGATCATGGTTCGGATCGTTCATGGTGATGGGTGCGCTGGTAGCTGCTAACGCCTTTTTCCGGTTTTGGATGAAATTCATGTGATATTCCACCATCGGCTTATCCTCGGCGGAGATATAGTAAACGCCGCTTCGGTACATCGGCCCTTCGCAGTCTCCCTGTTTGTCCTTCACATAGGGATCGATGACGGTGAACAGAATATCCATGAGACTGGACAGATCCATCTGTTTGGGGTCAAAGGAGACCTCGATTCCCATGGTCGCCCCTGTTGCCCCCGCCAATACATCCTCGTGCGCGGGATTCGGCACCGTCGAATTGATATACCCGGCCACGACGTCCGTGACGCCATGAACGCGGGAAAACACCTCCTGAAGTTCGTAAAAGCTTCCTCCGGCAAAATAGATCTTCTTTGTATACAAAGTAAGACCCTCCTGTATCAACCCCTGTCAGCGTCCGTTTTCCGGGTGAAAAACATCGACATGGCGCTGCGTTGCCCGCTGGACATCGAAAATATGAATCAATTCCGCCACCGCCTGGGTAGGCGAGATGGAACCGTCCAGCACCGCTTTTCTGATCTCCGGCATCCGGCCTAAGACCACCGGATCGTCGAAGAAAAGATTATGCAGATGCTCGTCGATCATGCTGTACACCCAGTCCAAAAGCTGACCTTCACGCCGCCGTTGGAAAACTCCTGAATCATGTGTCACCTTATCGAAAGCCCGGATGACGTCCCAAAGCTCCTTGAGACCGGTCTTTTTCACCGCCGAGGCTAAGTAGGCGTGGGTACGCCATCCCTCCGTCGCCGGGCGGATGAACTCGACCATGCGTTCATATTCGCCCCGGGCCACTTTCGCTTTCAGATAATTATCGCCGTCCGCCTTGTTGACCACGATGGCGTCCGCCAATTCCATAATGCCCTTCTTAATGCCCTGGAGTTCATCTCCAGCGCCTGTCAAGACGATGAGCATGAAGAAATCGACCATGGAACGCACCGTCGTCTCCGACTGCCCGACGCCAACGGTTTCCACTAAAATCACATCATAGCCGGCCGCTTCGCAAAGGAGCATAGTTTCCCTGCTCTTCCTAGCCACGCCGCCCAAGGTTCCTCCCGCAGGCGAGGGGCGAATGAACGCCTCCTCGCGCCGCGACAGGGTTCCCATGCGCGTCTTGTCGCCTAAGATAGAGCCTTTGGTTACGGAACTGGTGGGATCCACCGCCAGCACCGCGACCCGATGCCCCATATCGCAAAGCATATTGCCAAAGGCCTCGATCATCGTACTCTTCCCTGCTCCCGGGACGCCTGTGATGCCAACGCGAAGCGCCTTGCCGGTTCGAGGCAAAAGTCCCTGCAAGACTTGTTGGGCCTTGCTGAAATGATGAGGGTTGTTGCTTTCAATGAGCGTTATCGCTCGCGCCAGAGTAACGCGATCACCGTCGCTGACCCCTTTGATGTAATCATCCACGCTCAGGATCATCTTGCGCTTCGGCTTCATCGTTCCATCTTTCAAAGCCGGATTCAGATTGCCGACAGTCGTATCGGTGATCCCTTCGATTCCGCTCATCACGCCGCAGGCGAAATTGTTGTCGTCCTCCTGAGGCGCCCATTCCGGTTTAGAAGTCGTATACTCTGCCATCGCATACCTCTCAGCCGATATCCGATGCTTCCGCCTTAGCTCTGTCAATCAGAAGGTGGAGCAGCTTAATCCCCGCTTCGGGAATGTTCGTCCCCGGGGCGAAGATGGCGACGGCGCCTGCTTTGTAGAGGTGATCGTAATCCTGCACCGGGATAACGCCGCCAATAGCGACCATGATATCTTCACGGCCACGCTTTTTCAGCTCTTCTACCAGCTCGGGCAACAGGGTATTGTGCCCCGCGGCCAAGGAACTGAAGCCGACCATGTGAACGTCGTTGTCCACCGCATCCTGCGCGGTTTCCGCCGGCGTCTGGAAAAGCGGGCCCACGTCAACATCCCAGCCCATGTCGGCGAAGGAGGACGCGATGACCTTCTGTCCGCGATCATGACCGTCCTGTCCCATCTTCGCCACGAAGATACGAGGCCGGCGGCCGCTGAGTTTTTCGAACTCATCCGCCAAGGCTCTGGCCTTTTCCAGCTCCGTCTTATCCGTAAACTCGGAGGAATAGACGCCGGAAATCGTGTGAATGACCGCCTGATAACGGCCGGAAATCTTTTCCACGGCGTCGGAAATCTCGCCCAAGGAGCAGCGCACGCGAGCCGCCTCGACGGAGCACTCCAAGAGATTGCCGTTTTCGCGGCTCTCTGCCGCCTTCGTGATGGCCTCCAGCGCGTTGCGAACATCGTCTTCATTGCGCTCTGCCCGAAGTTTCTCCAGCCGCGCCACCTGCGCATTGCGCACAGCGGTGTTGTCGATGGCCAGAATTTCCAACGGATCCTCTTTCTCCAGACGATACCGGTTCAAACCGACAATGGATTCCTTGTTGGAATCGATACGAGCCTGACGGCGGGCCGCCGCTTCCTCGATACGCATCTTCGGCAGGCCGGTGGGAATGGCTTTCGCCATGCCGCCCAGGGACTCGACCTCTTGGATGTGCGCCCAAGAACGGCGGATGATCTCGTTGGTGAGGGCTTCCACATAATAGGAGCCGCCCCAGGGATCAATGATCTTGCAAACGCTGGTTTCGTCCTGAATGTAGAGCTGCGTATTGCGCGCGATGCGGGCCGAGAAGTCCGTAGGCAGCGCGATGGCCTCGTCCAGCGCGTTGGTGTGCAGGGACTGGGTGTGCCCCAGCGCCGCCCCCATCGCCTCCATCGCCGTACGGGCGATGTTGTTGAAGGGATCCTGCGCCGTGAGCGACCAGCCCGAGGTCTGAGAGTGCGTCCGCAGCGCCATGGACTTGTCGTTGGTGGCCCCGAAGGACTTGACGATCTTCGCCCAGAGAACGCGGGCGGCACGCATCTTCGCAATTTCCATGAAGTAGTTTTTGCCGATGGCCCAGAAGAAGGAGAGCCGCTTGGCGAAAGCATCGACCGGCAGCCCGGCCTTAATGCCCGTGCGGATGTACTCAAGACCGTCAGCCAGCGTATAACCCAGCTCGATGTCCGCCGGCGCCCCCGCTTCCTGCATGTGATAACCGGAAATGGAGATGCTGTTGAACTTCGGCATGTACTTCGTCGTGTACTCGAAGATATCGCCGATGATGCGCATGGACATATCCGGCGGGTAGATGTAAGTGTTACGAACCATGAACTCTTTCAGAATGTCGTTCTGGATCGTCCCGGCCATGATGGCCTTATCCACACCCTGCTCGACGCCGGACTGGATGAAGAAGGAAAGGATCGGCAGAACGGCGCCGTTCATCGTCATGGAAACGGACATCTGATCCAAGGGAATCCCCGAGAACAGGATGTTCATGTCCAGCATGGAGCAAACGGAAACGCCCGCTTTTCCCACGTCGCCGAAAACGCGGGGATTGTCCGCGTCGTAGCCGCGGTGCGTCGGCAGGTCAAAGGCGATGGAAAGGCCTTTCTGTCCGGCGGCCAAGTTGCGGCGGTAGAACGCGTTGGATTCTTCCGCCGTGGAGAAGCCGGCGTACTGCCGGACCGTCCAGGGACGGAAAACGTACATGGTGGAATACGGCCCCCGCAGGCAGGGGGGAATGCCGCTGGCGAAATCAAGATGGGTCATGTGATCGTACTCATCATGATTATAGAGGGAACGCACCTTGATATGCTCCATCGTCGTGTTGACGATGTCGTCATAATTCCGATGAGCTTCCTCCGCGAGGCGTTTTTTCCACTCCGCTTCGCTTTGCGCCGGCGCAGTTTCCAGTTCCATCTTAGTGAAATCAGGATTCAGTGCCATCAATCAATCATCCCTTTCTTCTTCTGCAGGAACCGCAGAATTTCATAGCAATTCGCCTTCACGGAAATGAAATCGTCAACGCCGGCTTCGCGGTAAACGGGCTCCAAATCCTTCGGCGCCGCCCCCGCCAAGTAGATCGTCGCGTTGGGAAGCGCCGCCCGGAGCTTCGGTGCCAGATCCGGCACGATCTCCGGATACGTCTTATCCGTGGAGCAGATGACTGCCACGTCGGCACCGGATTCTTTCGCCGCCGCCGCCGCTTCATCCGTCGTCTTGAAGCCGTTGTTGCCCTCGACGTTGAACTCGCCTACCTGTAAGAAACTGGTAGAGAAATCCGCCCGCGCTTTATGCTGCGGGATGGGCCCCATGTTCGCCAGGAACACTTTTACATTGTCGCCGTCGTGTTCTTTCTTGTACTTCTCCGTCGCCAAGCGCAGATCTTCAAAGCGCTCGCTCCAGCGGTGGGGCGCGATGACCTTCACCGTCTCCGGAGTACCGCCCTTATTGAGGGCTGCCCGTACCTCGGCGATGGTAGCCCCGGCCTTGACCGCTTCAATGGCCGCCTCAACCATCGTACCGGCCGCCGCGCTCTTCAGTTTAGCGAGGCTGTCTTTTTTGTGGGTTTCATCAATATCCGAAAGATAAGCCTTAATATCGGCCAGACGCTGCTTCTTGAGGGCAGCCACATCCTCCTCGCGGGTATCCAGCAGTTCTTCCGTCATGTTCGGGTACATGTTGCTACCCACGATGCGGTCCTTGCGCAGCTCCAGCGCCTTAAAGCGCGCGTTCAGCGTCGCCTCGATGGCTTCCTGGGGGTAGCCGTCCTTGAGCGCCTTGACGATGCCGCCCTTGCCCTCAATGTTCTGGAACTCAGCCCAGATCTTCTCCTTGATCTGCTTCGTCAGCGTCTCTACCGCCCAGGAACCGCCTGAGGGGTCGATGGGCTGAAGCATACCGAACTCTTCCTGCAGCATGACCTGCACGTTGCGGGCGATGCGGCGGGAGAACACGTCGCCCTTGCGGATCGGCGCGTCAAAGGTGGAGTTTTCATAGGAATCAAGGCCTCCCACGACCCCGGAGAAGATTTCCGTCGTGTCGCGGAGCATGTTGACGTACGGGTCAAACAAGGTCTTGAAGAAGAGTGCCGGCCGACCGTGAACGTGCATGGCCTGATCCGCCTCGTCGCCGCCGAAGGCCTTGATGATGTTCGCCCAGATGGGACGGGATGCACGGAGCTTCGCAATCTGCATGAAGAAATTCGCGCCCATAGAAACCCCGAAGAAAATCTGGCTGGCCGCCTCCTTGATGGTCAGGCCGCGCTCCATGAGCGCCCGCAGATATTCCACCGCCATGGCGAGAATGTAGGCCGTATCCTGCACATCATTGGCGCCGCCCCGGCTGAAGACGTCGTCCCGCACCATGACGGTGCGAAGGCCCGGCGCATTCTTTACGGCCCACTTAGCGCACTCAGCCATTTCATCATAGAGCTGCGCTAAAGTCGCGTAGTTTTTCCCTTTGCGCACCATCTGCCCGATAGGATTCGCCCCCACGAAGCCCGTGACTTTCTTCATGGTCTTGCCGGAGGACTGAACCGCCGCCGCCGTCATGGCCAAAAGAGGCAGGGACGATGCACCGCCGTACATGTAAAGCGGATACTCATCCAGTTTAAGGCCGTCCAAAAGCTGGTGCATATCATCCAGGGTCGTGACGCTGCACCCGTCTTCACCGACTTTTGCCGCATCCTTGACATCCTGATTCTGTAAGGTGGCCGTGTCGAGGCGAATGTTGTAGACCGTCGATCCCTTGCTGACCTCGAATTTCAACAGTTCATTATTTTCTTTGGGGAGTGTTTCATCGCAGGACTGCGCAATCCCCCAAGGTTTTCCGACGTAACCGCTGACATTGGACCCCCGAAGATAATCTCCCATGCCGGGGAACGTATCCCGCGGCAGGATGGCGTCCGTATGCTTATGGGTATACATCGGCTCAAAGGTGATCCCTTCATAAGTCTTCGTGTACATGATTTTGTCGAAAGGTGCACCCTTCAGCAAAGCCTCGCAGGCCGCCTTCCATTCCTCGTCCGTCGGCGGCGTGAACTCGTCGAACGTCACTTCCGGGAAGTCTGTCTTGCTCTCTGCCTGCTTCAAAATCGCCTGCAGGTCAAGTTCGCCTTCCTTCTTTTCCTCTTCCATTAGAACCCTCCTTTTTTTAATAAGAGATCGGTCCGCGAAAGGTGGGCAGATCGACTGACAGTGCATTGGAGCGCGTTTTCCAGCTAATAAAAAATCCGGCTCTAAACCCTGAGCCGGAGACTTACGCTATGCCAAACACTCGCTCGTACATAGCGTCAAATCTCCTCCCCATCTTTCGCAGGTGTAAGCGCTCCCGAGGAAACGCTAACGGCGATTGCTAAGACGGGCAGGTCTCCTGGCTCAGGTTCCTCATCTCTCGCCGCCTTCCCAGAACTCCCGTTCCAGTGGCCTTATCGGCGAAGACTCCCCTTACAGTGGCGGGACCGCTTCGGCTTTCCGAATTCCCTTTTCGTCGCGAACGACACCCATCTCCAACCTTATTCTGTTGTCACCTTAATCTTAGCTGTTTCCCTGAATTTTGTCAATAAATATCTCTCTTCCCATTCAAAAAGTCTCGGTTCAAAAGCAAACATTTTTCTTTCGAATCGAGACCATAAAATCACAAAATTTCATTCTGTTTTTTCTTCATTTTTATCTATTAGGTCCGTGCGCCTTTCTTGCCCACTAAAAGTTTCGATCCCTTCAGCCACAATCCCTTCGCCTCAGCGGCCTCAAGAAATTTTCCCCGGGTGGTATCGATGAGTTCCACATCCTCATACCCCGCCGAAGAGAGCGCTTCCACCCACGCCTCTAAATCTTTGTAGTAAGAGGGCGACAAGAGGTCATGAATGGCGAAAGTTCCCCCTTTTTTCAAAACGCGCAGAGTTTCTTCCAGAAGCTTTTTGCGGTCGATTCCGTTGATGTTATGATAGACGTAGTTGCTGGTCACCGCATCAAAAATTTCGTCGGCGAAGGGAAGTTTTCGGGCATCGCCGGACAGAAATTTCGTCCGCGCCGCCACGCCTTCCGCCTCGGCATTCTGCTCGCAAAGCGCTTGGCTAAAAGAAGCGTACTCCATTCCCCAGCGATCGACGCCCACCATCGTCGCCTCAGGATTGCGCTTCGCGCAGGCAATCGTCAGCGCCCCGCTGCCGCAGCCCACGTCCAGCCCTTTTCCCCCCGCGGGAAGGGTCACGCAGGCGGCCACCCCTTCGACAATCTTTTGTGCCAGGCGTCTCTCCCCCTCGTAAGAAAAAGCGTTGTACATGCGCGTCAAAGTTACAGTCCCAAACAGCCCCCCGATGAACAGCACACCTAAGAGGGCCCCTATCCCCATGCGCCAGAATCCCGCCAATACCGTCACCGCCCATACAAACAGGCCCAAGACGACGGCTGTGCCTCCATACATCCCCCATAGCAATCCCTTCGGAACCCAGTTTTTATAATTGGCTTTCATGTATCGTCCCTCCGTTTCCTTATCCTGCTGCTTCGTCTTTTTGGCCGGTAACCGCGACCCCATATTTTTTATCAACGTCCGCTCGGATGCCGCTAAATCCCGCCCGATCCATGGCGCCGCGTATCTCCTCCACAGTATACGGCTGCAGACCATCAATGACTTTCGCAAAGGTTTTAATCATTTCATCCTCTCCCGTAGATTCATTGGCGACCAAGAATATCCCGCCGGGACGAAGCACCCGGTATATTTCGGCAAAGCATTGGTCCAGCCCCGGCCAAAAGTAAATAGTTTCAAAGGCCGTCGCCACATCGAACTGCCCATTTTCAAAAGGCAGTGCCGACACATCCCCCCGGATGATGTCGCACTGGCCGCGGCGAATGGCCTCTTCATTATAGCTGCGGGATTTCGCCACACTCACTTCGCTCACATCCACCCCCGTGACATGGCCGTTTTCCGCCAGCGCGAGAAGACGCCGCACGTTCGCGCCGCCGCCGCATCCCACATCCAAAACCGACGCTTCCCGCTTCACCGTGATGTGTTTGAGGCCCCATGCAGCCAGCGCAGCATGAGGACCGTGGTTCATCATCGCCACTACGATCTTTCCCCCCCAGCCTTTCGGGCAGGCACAATTTTGAAAAAATTTTTTGAGCAGCATCGTGATTCCTCCCGTCTTATGATACGTCGCTTTTGCAAGATTTGTTTTCACATCACTGAGAAGTCTTCCCTTGCGTCATATCGCGGGTATTTTTCTCAATCGTCCCAAAACTCCTTTTGCATTGAAAATAATTATCAATTATAGACGATTATATCACATCCGAAGGAAAAGGGAGATTTATTTTTACTGAGAACGCCATTTTCCAATTGCACCACATGACAACCGCACCCTGTCCGCTTTTTCAACTTCATGATAAACAACAGCTACGCGCCAAATCCGATCAGGGGGAACATTTCGCTCTCAGGCAGTTGAAAACAGAATTTTGTTCTCTGCCTGACGGATACCGCCATGTCCCCCCCCAACTGGCCCCTGAAAACAGGGAGCGATGCCTTTTTACCTGAGGATGACGTGCTGCCGACCAGTTTGCAGAAAGTCATTAACCCCAAACCATTGTAGGAAAGAATCGGCTGTCTACGAATCACCAGACACAAAGAAGAAAAGCGGTTCCTTCACCCTGGATTCCATCGATCAAAGCATCCGTTGCCTCCCTGTCACCGGGAAAAGGAACAAATGTTTCACGTGAAACATTTTCCTCATCGACCTCTTTACTCCTCATTCCCACCAGCCGCGTTCCCGGTAGCGCTCTACCCGCAAATGCCGGCCATCGGAGT
>CAJPQU010000049.1 GCA_905372875.1 uncultured Schwartzia sp.
TTGATATAGAGGCCGTCCCCTGCGCTGCGCCCCACCACTTTCGTATCCCCGGTCACAATCATGACACCGGCTTCCTCCGCCGCCTGCCGCACATCCGCCAACACTCGGCGCAAATCAGCCGTCGGGAAGCCTTCTTCCAAGATGAGGGCCAGCGACAGATACCGCGCCGCCGCGCCGGTCATGGCCAGATCGTTCACCGTGCCGCAGACGGCCAGCCGCCCGATACTCCCTCCGGGAAAAAAGAGGGGCTGCACCACGAAGGAGTCGGTGGTAAAGGCCACCGGTCCTTTTGTCGGCAGGACAGCCCCGTCGTGAAGGCCGTTCAGAATGGGATTTCCCAATGCGGGCAGGATATACTCCTCCATGAGGGTATGCCCCATCTGTCCCCCCGCACCGTGCGCCATTTGTATCGTTTCATCCGCCATATTGGAACGCTCCTCTGCCGTATTTGTACCACGCGGCGCACACGCCTTCCACCGATACCATGCAAGGCCCGGCGGCGTGTTCCGGGACACAGGCGTCGCCGAAAAGGCGGCAGTCCCGAGGCGTCGCCTGCCCTTTCAGCACCTCGCCGCAGCGGCAGGCGGTCACTTTCGGCACCGGCGTCGTGTGAACCGGACGCACCGCCATAATGTCAAACAACCGCCAACTATCCCGCAGCCGCAGCCCCGAACGGGGGATACGGCCTAATCCCCGCCAGTCCGCATCCGTCGGTTCATACACCGCATCCATGACAGCCCGCGCCGCCGGATTGCCCTCCGGGCGCACCACGCGGCCGTAGGCGTTCTCTATGCGCGGTGTCCCTGCTGCCGTCATTTTGACAAGGCGATAGATCGCCCGCAGAAGTTCCAGCGGTTCAAAGCCCGCCACCACCCCCGGCCGTCCGTATTCCCGCGGCAAAAACATGAACGCCTCCGTCCCCGTGACCACCGCCACATGGCCGGGGAGAAGGAAGCCGTCCACCTGAGTCACCGGGTCGTCCAAGAGAAGCTTCATGGCCGGGGGAACGAGTTTCGGGGCGGAGAGGAGAAAGAAATTTTTCAGTCCTCGTTCTTTCGCCGCCATGACGGACGCAGCAATGGCCGGGGCCGTAGTCTCAAAACCCACCGCTAAAAAAATGACGAGCTTATCCGGATTTTCCGCTGCGATGGGCAGGCTGTCCAAGGGCGAATAGACCACCCGAACGTCCGCCCCCCGCGCCGCCGCCTCGCTCAGGCTCCCCGTACTGCCGGGGACTTTCAGCATATCCCCGAAGGTGGTCAAAATGACCTCCGGCATCGCCCCGTAGCAAAGCGCCGCGTCGATGTAGCTGTCCGGCGTCACGCACACTGGACAGCCCGGCCCAGAGATCAACTCCACCTCGGGGGGCAGGACCTGCCGCAGCCCGGCGCGAAAAATGGCCACCGTATGGGTACCGCAGACCTCCATCAAGCGCACCGGGCGACCACATTCTTTTATAAGGCGGGTGATTTCCGCCATGAGCTGCCGCGCCAAGGTGCGATCGTCGCCGCTTTTTTCTCCTGCCGCCATATCAGCGACCCACCTCGTTCACGGTGCGCGGTGCGCCGTTCATCTCCGCCCAGAGGGCTTCCCGCTCCGCCGCATCCGCCTCGCCGACCACCTGCATAGCAAAGCCGGCGTGCACCAGTACATAGTCCCCCACCTTTGCCTCCGGCAGGAGCATCAGGCTGACGGAGCGCCGTACGCCTCTGAGTTCCACCGTTGCCAGCGCGTCCTGTATCTCAATGATTTTAGCTGATACCGCTAAACACATGCTCCGCGCCTCCTACGCCTTCTTCTTCGCCGCCACGCCCCAATGGGCCAATTCCTCCACCGCCCGCCGCGCCATCTCGGGCACCAAGGGGGACAGCGCCGAAGAAAGCGCCATCCCCGCCGAAATATCCACCGGCTCCGCCCCCAAGACCACTACCTCCGGTACAGGCTTTCCCGTCAGGGTGAGCAGCGTCAAAATGTCTTGTATCCCGATCTCATGGGCCGACAATTTATCCTGAAAATGCGCCTTGACTTCCGTCCCGGCCAGCCGGTACGTTTCCCCTGGCGCTTTCTCTCCCCGCACGGCATCCAAAAGGAGCAGCCGTTTCGTTCCGGCGACAAAGCGCAACAGCTCCATGCCCAGCGTGCCGCCATCCAAGACCTGCACCCGGTCAGGAAAAGTATAATGCTCCATCAGATATTCCGCCACTCGCACCCCGAAGCCCTCGTCCCGAAGAACGATGTTCCCGATGCCCAGCACCGTGATCTCCGTCGCCTGATCCAAAGCGTCTGTCATCACGCTTCCTCCTGCCTTGTGCGCACCTTGGTCCGCAGCCAGTCGAGCCACGCCGCCATCCCTTCCCCGGTACGGGCGGACAGGGGCAGCACCATGGCCCCGGGATGAATGGTGCCGATGTCTTCCTGTGCCGCCGCTACGTCAAAATCCGTGTAAGGGACGAGGTCGATCTTGTTGAGGATGGTCAGCGCCGACTCCTTAAAGATCAAGGGATACTTCATCGGCTTGTCGTTCCCCTCCGTCACGGAAAGCACCACCGCCTTAGCGTCCTCCCCCAAGGCAAATTCCGCCGGGCAGACAAGATTGCCCACGTTCTCGATGACGAGGAGATCCAACCCCGCAGTAGGAAGCGCCGCCAATGCCTTTTCCACCATAGGCGCGTCCAAATGACAGCCGCCGCTGGTATTGATCTGAATCACCGGCACGCCGTGGCGGGCGATGCGGTCAGCGTCCTTCGAGGTGAAGAGATCCCCCTCGATGACCGCCATCTTCATCTCGTCCTTGAGGGCCGCCATGGTCTTTTCCAGGAGCGTCGTCTTCCCTGACCCCGGCGATCCCAAAAGGTTCAGCACAAAAACCCGCTGCGATACCAGCCGTTCATGCACCGCCGCCGCGATTTTGTCGTTCTCCCCCAAGATGTCCTTCATGACCTGTACTTCCACGTTCATCCATCTCCAAATACGCCACCCGAAGCTCGCGGCCCGAAAGTAATGTCAACACGCCGCCACAGTCTGGGCAGATGAAATTGTAACGCTCCACGGCTCCTTCCCGCCCGCATTCGAGGCAGCGCGCCGTTATCGGCATGCGCTCCACGGCCAGTTCCGCCCCCTCAGCCACCGACCCTTTCGCCAGGGATTCCCAGCAAAAAACTAGGGAAGAAACTTCCACCCCGGCCATCTCCCCTACGATCAGGCCTATTTTCGTGATCCGGGCCGCGTCGTTTTCCCGGGCATACGTCAGCGCAATGTCTAAAATGCCCTCAGCAATGGCCATTTCGTGCATGCTGCCCTCCGAAAAAAGAAACTGCCGCCTGCCCTGTGGGACCTCCCAGCGGGCCGGTGCGGCAGTCCGTCCTTACAGCGCGGCGTCGAGGTCATGCCGGGCAAATACCTGCATGATCTCCCGCAGTTTCGTTTTCGCCGGCGCATAGTCGATGGTGGTCTCGCCGTCGTGGGTGTGAATATGAACGTACATCACCCCCGCCAACCCCAAAAGTTCTTTCTCCACCGCCGCCGCGTTTTCCTCCGTATAGCCCGTTGTGATAAACTGCAAACGGGTGTTGCCGTTCGTCTGGCCGCAGCCGCATTCTTTGCACATGCGCTTTCCCTCGCTTCCGTCATTTTTCCCGTGCTTCCTTATTTCCGGGGCAAAGGCTCCACTTCGTTAGCGTCCACCGGGTCATGCGCCAAAACTTTGCTGCCCGAGAACATACTGGAAACCTCGCTCTCCCCTTCCATGAACTCTGCCCGGGTCACCATGTAGAGGTGCCCCGTAGCGAAGAGAATGATCCCCCAGGCCACATAGTGATGGACGAGATGGGTGCGGAACTCGCCGCCTAACACCACATTGACCCAACTGAACATCTGCCCGCCGATGCTCATGGGTTCCGTCATATTGTACATAGCGAAGCCCGTCAGGATCTCAATGAGCACCAGTACATAGAGAAACGCGTACGACATGCGGGCCAAGGGATTTCTGAGGTATGATTTATGGGATGTTTTGAGCAGCATATAGTGAAGGGCCACATCCAGTGTTTCCTCATAGAAATGTCCTTCCCAAAAGCGGGGAAAGAGCCGGTCCCCCCGGTTGATGATAAAACCGTAAACCCGGAGGATGATGGCCGAGCAGAACACAAAGGCTGCCAGAAAGTGCAGCTTGCGGACGAGATCCATCAAAAAGATCGTCTGGGTCGGCTCCAGGGACATGATCCCCAAGGGTTTGCCGATGAGGATGCCCGTCAGGAAGAGAACAATGATGGAATCCACCATCACCCAGTGGAAGATCCGCAAAAAGGGGCTGAAGAGGTAAAAGATCTTCCGCTGTACCGTCTGTACTGTCTTCATCTCGCCACCTCCTCAGGCATCGACGCTGGCGCCCAAGTACGGGTCGGTAGTGACCACCCGCAGCTTTTCGCCCTTGGCGTTGAAGAGATGCGTGGAACACGCCATACAAGGGTCGAAAGAGCGAACGACCTTCACGATCTCCAGCGGTTTATCCGCCACCTTCACCTGCGTGTCCATCATCGCTAATTCATAGGCGCCGTGCCCCGCTTTATCATCCCGGGGGCAGGCGTTCCACGTCGTTGGCACGATGCACTGGTAATTCGTAATGCGCCCTTTTTCGATGTTCACCCAATGGCTGAGGGCACCCCGGGGCGCTTCGTAAAGCCCTACCCCCCGGGTTTTTTTCGGCCAGCTGGAGGGATCCCACTTCTCCATGTTGGCCACCTGCGTATCTCCCGCGTTGATATTCGCCACCAACTGATCAAAGAAGAACCGCGCCATCTCCGCCGCCAGCTGCGCATCCAGCCCCCGGGCTGCCGTCCGTCCCACCATGGTGGGCAGCCAGACCTCCGGCGCCAGCTTCAAAACCTTGGAAACGGCCTCCACCTGATCCACCATCATCTTTTCCGCCCACGTCATGTCGGGCAAAAGGTTCTGCTTGGCCTTCGTGTAGATGATAATGTAGCGGGCCAGAGGGCCGACCTCGCAGACCTTACCACGCCAAAGCGGTGTTTTGAGCCAGGAATATTTCCCCTGCTCGTTGAGTTCTTTCCAGTCCGTCGCCGAACCCATCTTCGGCCCGGTGTACTTCGCTCGGGTAATCCCTTCCCACGGATGGAGCGCCTTCGCGTCGCCCATCGCCGCCGGATACTCGTACCAGGCGTGGCCCACGCTTTCCCCGAACACTTCGGGATGGGAGAGATCTTCGGCCTTGACCTCCGTGAACCGCGCTTTCGTCGGCCCGGCGGCAAAATCTTCCACCACCCCGTTGCAGCGCACCAGGAGCGACTTGAAGAAATCGCCGTTCGCCGTCCCCGCGAAAGTTTCCAGAGGATACGCGCCAAAGCCCAAGACCCGCGTCTTCGCCAGCCCGCCGCCGTCCGTGTAGCCTCGCTGAACGTACGTGGCGCCAATGGCCAAGAGATCCGGCAGATAATACGTATTGACCAGCGCCCTCGTCAGGTTGATCGCCCGGTCCACGATGGCGAGGCGCGCCGTGTTGATGGGGGAATTGCCGTCGTTCATTGAGATGGAACATGGCATACCGCCCACCACATAATGGGGATGCGGATTTTTCCCGCCGAAGATCACATGGGGAATCACGAGTTCCCGCTGCTTGTCCAGCATTTCAATATAGTGGGCCACCGCCATGAGATGGACTTCCGGCGGCAGGAGCTGATAATCGGGATGATCCCACCACTGGGCGGCGAAGATCCCCAGCTGGCCGCTCTCCACGATCTTTTTGACGCGGTCCTGCACCCCTTTATAGTAGGCGGGCGTCGCCCGGGGGAGATCCTTCGCGAAGGCTTCCGTTTCCAAACCCGCGGGGCCGCGGAAGGGCAGCTGATAGGTATTCAGCACTTGATTTTGGATGGCCGCCGTCGCCTCGGGGTTCGCCTTCAGGGCTTCCACGGGACTCACCCAGTCCAGCGCGTGCAGATGATAAAAGTGAACGACGTGATCCTGTACCGTCAGGGAAGCCGCCATGAGGTTGCGGATGTAATTCGCATTTTTCGGGATCTTGATCCCCAGCGCGTCCTCCACCGCCCGCAGGGCCCCCAAAGCGTGGGCCGTGGTACATACCCCGCAGATGCGCTGAATGTAAGCCCAAGCATCCCGCGGATCCCGATCGTTCATCACCAACTCCAAGCCGCGCCACGCCGTGCCGCTGGACACCGCGTCCTGCACCTTCCCGGTGGCTTCATCCACCTGTACTTCAACCCGCAGGTGGCCTTCAATTCTCGTTACCGGGTCTACGACTACGTGCTTCATTTATGCTCCACCTGCCCTTTCTCTTCTGCCTCTTCCTGGTCCCGCTTGTGCCGCTGCACCACGCTCAGTGCGCCGTGCACCGCCACGGCCGCCGTAGTGCCGATAGCCGCTGCGGCGCCGATGGTGTCAATGTCCACCAAAGGAGCATACTGGGGCAGGCGGTCGGAGAACGACGCTCCCTCGTCCCAAAAATGGACGTTGCTGCACCCGATACAAGCCGCCCCCGACTGAATGGGGTACGACATCCCGTGATACCAGCGCATATTGCCGCAGGAATTATACGTCTCCGGCCCGCGGCAGCCCAACTTATAAAGACACCAGCCCGCTTTCGCCCCCGCATCGTCGTAGCGGTCAGCGAACATATTCGCATCAAAGAAGGGCCGCCGGTAGCAGGTATCGTGAATGCGGTTGCCGTAGAACTGGCGCGGCCGGTTCTCCGCGTCCAGCGTCGGCAGCTTCCCGAAGAGAGCGATGTGCATCACCACGCCCGTCATAACTTCGGGAATCGGAGGACATCCCGGCACCTCGATGACCTGCTTCGCCCCGACGTAATGGGCAATACCCCCGGAACCCGTAGGATTCGGCTTCGCCGCTTGAATGCCGCCGGACACAGCACAGGTTCCGTAGGCGATGATGGCCGCCGCCCCCCGCGCCACCTTTTGCAGCGTCTCCACAAAGGGTTTGCCGCCGGTCATGCAGTAGACCCCGTTATCCGTGGTGGACACGGCCCCTTCCACGGCCAAAATGTACTGCCCCCAATACTTCTGAACCGTTTCCTCCAAATGATGTTCAAACGGCTCCCCGCAAGCCGCCGAGAGAAGATGATCGTACTCCAAGGCGATATTCGTCAGTACCAAATCCGACGCCAGCGGTGCCGCCGAGCGGATGAAAGATTCATCGCACCCCGTACATTCGTGACCGTGCAGCCAGATCACCACCGGCAGCGGCTTCGTCTCCGCCGCCTCCACCACCTGAGACAGCATATCCGTACTCAGTCCCATCAGCGATGTAAGCGCCACGCAGCCTTTCAGAAAACTCCGTCGGCTCAGCCCCCGGCGACGATACGCCTCCCACATGCTTTCCCGTTTCTCCACATCAAAACCCCCTTTTTATCCTATATCCATTCCTGACCTGCTGTCTATAACGCAACTTTCCTCCCATGCCAAAATTTTATTAAAAAAGGAATATATCTCGTATTGGTTCAATTAGACATCCGTGAGAAAAATCCTGCCGGGAAAACATATTTCTTCATATAAATTTCCTTATGCAATGGGTCAACAGAAACGAGACCCTTCTCAAAGAGATAGGCTTGTTTTCCTATTCTCTTTCAGTGAAAGCAAAAAGAAAAAGCAGCCGACACCGGCTGCTTTTCAAAGGCTTATATTCCCATGCCAAAAGAAACTCCCGCGCCGTTTTTCCTTCCGGTGCAGAAGCCCGGCCCCGTGGAGCAGTTTACTGCACCGGTTCGGCGACCGTCTTCGTCTTCGGCAAGCGGTTTTGAATTTCGGTAAGCAGCTTCTCTCCTACGTTGTCAATCGCCTTAAGCGCCACCGACTTATTGCCGATCCCGCCGACCATCGTGCTGTCCGACGCTTTTTCCGTATATTTCCCCGTGTAAATATACCGTCCCGTCCCTAAATTGACGATACGAAAGGGCACTGCCGTCGTAATATCCTTGCCGACGGTGAAGAACGTCACCTTATCTCTGGCCACAAAAGGCTGAATCTCAAGGTAAATGCAATAATCCACGTCTGTTCCGGCAAAAGCCTCCACATAATCCGCCCGCTCCGCCAAGGAAAGATCCATGTAGCCCATCTGGCTCAGCTTTTCCAAAAAGGGCGCGCCATCCACCAATTCATACTCCTGTTCCGGCAGAGCGGCATTGAGATACTTGAAGATCTCCTTATCCACCGCGTCGTCATAAGTGGACTTCGCGTTGTTCACATACAGGATGGCCACCTTAGGCCGAGCATTCACCGCCTCACTGCCCTCCCCCGCGTATTCACGGGAAATCTGTGCAATGCGGTCGGAAAAATTCTCCTTGGCCGCTTTCTCTTTCAACTTGTCCGCCGTGCGGATCCGCTCCACTAAATTCGTCGGCTCGCCGTTCTCCTGCGCCTGCACCGGTAAAGCCACGGCGCTCAAAATCACGCAGCACAAAGCGGCCAATACCCCGGTTAAAAACTTCTTTGTCATAAAAATATCTCCCTCCCTGCATAATTTCTCCTCTACGTTACATCACATCCTCCGATTCGTCAACACCGCAAAGGGGCCTGAAAACGAAAACATTTGACAAGAGAAGAGAAATTTTCCTTTCTTCCCCCTTGTCAAACCCTCTATCCTGCGCTATACTATTTATGTCCATACAACCAAGTGGGGACGTAGCTCAGCTGGGAGAGCGTTCGGTTCGCATCCGAGAGGTCGAGAGTTCAATCCTCTTCGTCTCCACCACTTTGTCACGACAGCCCCCGAAGGAAATTCTTCGGGGGCTTTTTATAAACAAAACGGACGAGCTCTCACTGAAAAAAGGCAGGAAATTGCATCAGCCCAGACGATCATGCAGTTATTCATACGAGCAAAACATTACCCTTTCGTAAACAGTTGGGGCAAGAGTCAAGGATAACCAGAAGCTAACATCACGACTGAATGCCGCATAAAAGAAATATCAAGAGCAGATGCGGAAGAAGTTGTGAAGAAATGGTATCGCGATGCAAGAAGCAACGGAGCTCAACTCTTTACCAGAGATTAAAGCATTTTAAACTTGTGAAAAAAGAGGCACAAAATCATGAATAATACTTATATCCAAGCTAAAATTGATGCATATGCAACTCAAAAAAATATTAAAATTGTTGATTTAAGCAATATAACGTTATCACTTAAATTAGATGCGTGGTCATGTTTTAAGGCGCGAACTGGAAAATGTTCGCTGGAATTAACGGAGAATAAATTTGCAATCGAACAAAGAAAACCACAAGCTTGTGGTTATGCAGGCAAAGTAGAATATTGTCGTAAAGTACTAGCCGCAATGCAGACCCCTGAACGGTTTGATGCTGTATATGATTCTGTAGATAATACAACATTATCAAAGTGTAAATGCGGCCATTATTTCGTGTCTGGTCAGCATCGGATATGTGTAGCTAAACATAAAGGCTTAATGATTCCGGTCAACAATATAACTACATCATCTGCCGATTGTCATAGTTGCCAGGGAGATAAAGACTACTCTTTATTTTAATATTTTTGCAAACAAAAACGTTTCCCACGGAATACACAAACCTATTTCTGGATACACTATTTACTTTACAAGAAATATCCGGATAACATAATCCGGCTTTGCTACAAGGGGGCCACACAATATAAAGCAAAGTAACTCAAGATATCGACAACATCCCTTGTTCTTCATTCCTCTCTACACACCAAGGATGAAACCTATCGAACAAAATTGAAAGGAAATACAAAACGAGGATTCAGAGACAAAGTCTTTCCCTCTCTTATGAGGTGATCGGCAAGCTCTACGCAACAATTCAATCGCTCTCTTCTGGATTGATTAAAGTAGCACAGGCCTTAATTGGATTATTTAGGTACTTTAATTTGTTATCAACATAAATGTAATAAAGCGCAACAAAATTTATTCCAAATATGACAAACGGCGGACACCGGAAACCTATATGACCAAAAACAAAAGTCAGAATTCAAAATTTTTCGTCCGCTTTCGCGGCCATCAAAAATAGACTCCGCAATTATTATGATAGCAAAAAATAAAAAAGCTTCCGGGAAAATTCCTGGAAGCTTTGATTTTACTGGAGCTGATGGTAGGATTTGAACCTATGACCTGCTCATTACGAATGAGCTGCTCTACCAACTGAGCTACATCAGCGTTTTGTCAATCGCGCTGACTGACAAGAAGTATTATAACGAAAGGGACTCTGTTTGTCAACAAAAAGGGACGCACTTCCCCTTCCCCGCCGCCGATAATGGTTCTCACTCGGCGAAGGCCGCGTCGATAAGCATGAGAACAGGCGGGGTTTCGCTGTCATCAAGGGCGAGGGTCCCCACGAGCATAATTTGGCTGTCTTCCGGCGGATAGGATTGGGGCGCGGCAAGGCGAAATTCCAAGCCACTGGCGCAGCAGCCCGCTGCGTCGCGGACGATGCAGGCCCGAAGGGGAGCGGCGGGATCGTCGGTGGCATAGGTCACATACGTCCCGTCAAGCTTAACGGTTTTTCCGGCGTAAGCCGTCGGATCATTTACCATATTGTAAACAGCCGCATAGAGCATATTGCCGCTCAAAACAGTAAGGTCGATATCCACGCCACCGCATTCTCCCCGCGCCGCCAAAAAAACGAAGAGAAGCGGCAGTAAAATTTGGCGCCATTGCCGGTTGATCCCGTTCATAAAATCCCCCTGCCTTCGCCGCGTCAGTATTCCACCAATTCGGCGTTTCGCAGTATACAGATGTCCAATACGATCCCGTAGCTGGCGGGGTCGATGCCGGGCGCGAGCTGGACATTCCCGTTACGATAAGTATCCAGCGTCCCCACGACGGTGATCTCGCTGTCCGGATCCGGGTAAGCGCCGTCGACCAATTCAAAATCAATTCCCTGGGCGCAGCAGGCGGTGGCATCCTGTACCACGCACGCATGGTGCACGGTTCCCGTATCGTCGGAAGTGTACCGCGCGTACCGCCCGCGCATCTTCACCGTTTTTCCTACGTAGTTGCCGGGATTCCAGACCATATCGTAGACAACGGAGTACACCATGGTACCGCTCATCGCCGTGAGATCAATGTCAGGCTCCGGCGCCGCGGCAGCATACCCGCTCCCCAGACCTACAGCCAAGAGAACACTCAAAAAAAGATTTTTCCAGAAATTCATTACCATGTTCCTCCATGGAGACGATTGAGCCCCCAGCAGGCCAAAAAGGCCAACGTATCAACGGCAACAATGGTGGAGCCGACAGGTGTCCCCGCTAAGATGGACGCTAAGATCCCGATAAAGGCCCCAAGGACAGAGAGCGCCGCCGATCCCACCGTCACGGAGCGGAAGGTGTGAAAGAGCTGCATGGCCGAGAGGGCCGGAAAGATGACAAAGGCGGAGATCAGGAGCGAGCCCACTAAGTTCATGGCCAAGACGATGATGACCGCGATGATAACCGCGATCAAGAGATTGTAGAGGCTGACCTTCATCCCCACCGCCCGGGCAAAGGACTCATCAAAGGTAACGGCAAAGATTTTGTGATAGAAGAAGATGAACACGGCCACCATGCCCAGCGAGAGGAGGATGGAGAGCCTCACTTCCGCCGCTGTCAGGGTCAGGATTGAAGTGGCCCCAAAGAGCGTGGTGCAAACGTCGGCGGTAATATTGGCCGAAGCGGCGAAAAGGTTGATGAAGAGGTAGCCAAACGCCAAGGAACTCACTGAGATCATGGCAATAGCTGCGTCCCCTTTGATTTTTGCCTCACTGCCCGGCCGCAGGAGAAGAACGGCGAACAGGATGGTGAGGGGAAGGGTAAGAACCATTTTGTCCGCCAGCTTCAGCACCATGGCGATGGCCATGGCCCCAAAAGCCACATGCGCCAACCCGTCCCCGATGAGAGAGAAGCGGCGCAGCACCAGCGTGACACCCAAAAGGGAGGAGCAGAGGGCAATGAGAACGCCAACGATCAAGGCGTAGACAACGAAAGGGTATTGCAAGTAGAGAAGGAGCTTACCCCAAAGCATTTCCATCAGCCGCACCCCCTGGCCGTCGCGTCTCGTGAAGCCCGGCTCTGCCGATAGGCTTCCGCCGTTCCCCAGAAGACGCTTTCCCCTAAGTGAAGGACATGGGTTGCGTCAGCCAGCGCCGCTTCCACGTCGTGGGTAATCATGAGAATGGTGACCCCGGCTTGATGGAGGGCGCCAAGGATGCCGTACATATCGGCAGCCGCCTGGGGATCAAGGCCCGAAACCGGCTCATCCAAGAGCAGCACTTTCCCCGCCGCCCCCAGCGCCCGCGCCAAAAGCACGCGCTGCTGCTGGCCGCCGGAGAGATCGCGATAGCAGCGATCTGCCAGATGGTCGATGCCGAGGCGGGCCATATTTTCCTCTGCCCGCTTTTTTTCGTCCCGGGTGTAAAAGGGGCGAAGCCCCATGCGCCCCTGACAGCCGGAGCGAACGATCTCCCGCACCGAAGCAGGAAATCCCCGCTGCACGGCGGTCTGTTGGGCGAGGTAGCCAATGTCGCGGAGAGAGAGCCCC
>CAJPQU010000050.1 GCA_905372875.1 uncultured Schwartzia sp.
CGGCAGCGATGGCGCGGATGCGGTATCTGGCGGAACATCCGGAGCATTTTGACCGCAGTTACGGGGCGGATGCCTACGATCACCCGGATACGGATAAACGCGAGGCCCGGCTGGCGCAGATGCTGACGGATTACAGCGCCGGTCATGTGACGGTGCGGGATCGGCGGGAAGTGTTGATCGACGGCCAGCCGCTGCTTTCGGCGGCGTATTCTACGGAACTTTACGACGATACGCCGGAGCAGGCGTATCTCATCGCCGGGGGATTGGCCCGGGCGTTTCATGATTTCGATACGGCGGCAGCGTGGAATTTCCGCCCCGGCGAGAACGGCCGCGTGGATTATTTGACGGAGGACAGGGTATATGAGCCGCTGAAAAAAGCCGTGTCGGCGAATCACGCGGCGGCGCTCTTGGAGTCGCTGGTGACGGCGGCTTACGCGCAGGAATCGGCCAGCGGGGCGCGAAACACCCTTCGGGCGGCGGAGGAAAAGCGTGAGGCCGAGCGGGCAGCGCGTCGGGCGAAAGCGCAGGACGCCAGTGAAAAGTTAGTGGAGCGGCTCTATCAGAACGCGGACTGGTACAATGACGTCAATCGTCCCGAGATGGCCCTGAAGGAAGTGGAGCGGGCGCTTTCCTGCGACCGCCGCGAGGGAAAACTGGCCGGACTTTACGCGGTGCGGGGGCGGGCGAAGGCGCTTTTAGGCGATTTCACGGCGGCGATGGCGGACTGCGACCAGGCGGTGGAAAAGGACGGCCGCGATCCGTACACATATCTAAACCGGGCCGAAGTCTGGCGGGCGCAGGGTAAGCCTGACGCGGCACTGGCGGACATCCGCCGGGCGACGGCAGCGAAGGAAGATACGCTGGCGGCGTGGAAGATGGCCGGAGACATCGAGGACGAATTGGGCGATAAAGCTGCGGCGATGGAGGATTACCGCCGCTATGTGAAGCTGACCCCCGAGGCGACGGACATCGGGGACGAATATCTGCGGGCGCTTTCCCCGAAAGTTTGGGAAAAGGTAGAAAAGGAGCGGGCGAAGGCGCAGGAAGAGACGATCAAGGCAGTGCAGGAGAAAAAGGCGGCGCGGGAAAAAGCGAAAGGCACAGCGGCGTCGGCAGAGGAAGCGAAAGACACAAAGGATCATAACGCCGCGTAAGACGTACGATCAGAGCGGCGCGTTTGACAAGACGAAGAAAAGCCGGTGGCGCCCTATGGCCGTTCCCTCAGCGGATGGCCATGGGACGCTGTTTTTTGTGGGCAGCGGCCAGAAACGAACTTTACAGGTTTCGTTTTCGGAATCATCATCAAAAGTATACAGTATTTTTATCGGTGGAATATTGTGTTTCGTAGATAAGTTGCGGTATACTAAGCACGCTGTAAAACACATCGGGGCGTGCCCCGCAAAAGGTAAAGGAGAGAGCAAAAGTGGCAGACATGAAAGCGTATGTGCAGGAAGTGCTGGAAAAGATCGCTGTCAAAGACCCGCAGGAAAAGGAATTTCAGGATACAGCGAAGGAGATTTTGACTTCCATCACCCCGGTTTTGGAAGCCCATCCGGAATATAAGGAAGAGCGGATTTTGGAGCGCTTTGTGGAGCCGGAGCGGGTCATCCTGTTCCGCGTGCCCTGGGCGGATGACAAGGGACACATTCAGGTCAACCGCGGCTTTCGCGTCCAGATGAGCAGCGCCATCGGCCCCTATAAGGGCGGGCTGCGCTTTCATCCCAGCGTGAACCTCAGCATTTTGAAATTTCTGGCCACGGAGCAGGTGCTGAAGAACGCCCTCTCCACGCTGCCTATCGGCGGCGGCAAGGGCGGCGCCGACTTTGACCCGAAGGGAAAATCCGACGGCGAGGTCATGCGCTTTTGCCAGAGCTTCATGACGGAGCTGTACCGCCACATCGGCCCCGATGTGGACGTTCCGGCGGGGGATATCGGCGTCGGGGGACGGGAAGTCGGCTACCTCTACGGGCAGTATAAGCGCCTCACGGGTCACTACGAAGGCGTCCTCACCGGCAAGGGGCTGACTTTCGGCGGCAGCTTGGCGCGCACCGAGGCTACGGGCTACGGCCTGCTCTATTTTGTGAAGGATATGCTGGATGATAACGGCATCGCCATCAAGGGCGCGACGGTTGCCGTCTCCGGGGCGGGGAATGTCGCCATCTATGCCATCGAAAAGGCGCAGGCCATGGGGGCGAAGGTCGTTACCTGCTCCGATTCCAACGGCTACATCTACGATCCGGCGGGCATCGATTTGGCGCTTCTGAAGGATATTAAGGAAGTCCGCCGGGGACGGGTCAAGGAGTACGCGGCCGCCCGCTCCGGTGCGGAATACCACGAGGGCTGCACCGGTGTCTGGTCGGTGAAGTGCGACATCGCGCTCCCCTGCGCCACCCAGAACGAGCTGGATTTGGACAGCGCCAAGGCCTTGGTGGCGAACGGCGTCAAGGCGGTGGGCGAAGGGGCGAACATGCCCTCCACCCTCGACGCGGTGGAATACCTCCAGAAAAGCGGCGTCCTCTTCGCTCCGGCGAAGGCGGCCAATGCCGGCGGCGTTTCTGTCTCGGCGCTGGAAATGAGCCAGAACTCCGAGCGGCTTTCCTGGACGTTTGAGGAAGTGGATCAGCGCCTCAGGGGGATCATGGACAACATCTACGCCCAGTCGAAGAGCGCCGCGGAGAAATACGGCGCGAAGGGCAATCTCTTGGCCGGGGCCAATATGGCCGGTTTCGTCCGGGTCGCCCAAGCGATGCACGCCCAGGGCTGGGTATAAAGGCCAGTTATTCAAAAACGCCTCGCCTTCTTCCGGAGCCGTATCCGGTGAAAGGCGAGGCGTTTTTGTCTCGTTTTATGGGAGAATGATGAAGAAGCCCGCGCTGTGACGGGAACCGCATGAAAAGACAAGCCATATCTCTTAGAAGGTCTTTTCGTAGCCCAGCATGAAATTGCGCCCCAGCGCGTAAAAGGTGGAAGAAGACGTGGATACGATATCCCGGCGGTCCAGGAGATTGTCCATGGTGAAGTAGAGTTTATCTGTGCCGGTGGGGCGGTAGATGATCTGGAGATTGGTGAAAAACTGCGGCTTCAGACTGTCCTGGCTGGCAATGTCCCGGGTGCGGCAGCCGAGATAGTTAAAGCGGAAAGCCGTTTCCCATTTATTTTTCTTCCAGTCCAGTCCGCCGGAGAGTTGGATTCGGCCGTAGTAATTCAGCCAATCGCCGCTGGTGACCGTACCTACAGCGTCGACTTTCTGCCGTTTCTGGGGGCGGCTGTAGGAAAATCCTAAGTTGACGCCCAGCCCTTCGCCGCAGTCTGCCTCCCAAGCGACCTCCAAACCGGTATTGCGGATGTCTTCATTGGTGTAGGTGTAGTCGTCTGTATGAGGGATGGGCGAGGATTCGATCTCGTCTTTAATGGCGTAATTATAGAGAGCCACGCGCCACGTCTGATTTTTTATATCCTTTTTAAAACCGATTTCGTAATGGGTGCCGATCTGAGGCTTCAGCTTATCGTTGCCCTGCATGTGCGTGGAGGTTCCGTAAAGCTGGCCGAAGGTGGGAATCTTGAAAGATTGTCCGGCTTTCAGGTAGTAACTGGTGGTCGGGTTTGGTTTATACAGGTATTGAATTTCCGGCGTGAAGCGGCTGAAATTGCGCGCGTCCGTCGCCCCGGCTGTCCAGGTTTCCCGGGCGCTCAGCGTCAGACGGGAGGCGGAGCTGAGATTTACGTTCCACGAGGCGAAAAGAGAGTAAACGTTCCGGCGGTAGTCTTGTGTCGTCTTTTTCCGAGCGGCGTTGATGGCGGTATATTCCAGCGAATCCTGGGTCAGATTGGCCCCCGTCAGGAGCGTGTTTTTTCCGCCTAAGCGCCATTCTTTTTGCAGGTCGATCCCCAGGGCTTTCGCATAGCTTTCCGTCGCGGTGTGGTCGAAGACGTTGTTGTAGCGACGGGACGTATAGCTGTCGGCCTTATGGTCAAACAAGTTATAAAACAGCGTGGCGGAGAGCCCGTCCCGATCATAATGAAGCCGCATGATGTTCTCGTCGTAGCCTAACAGGGCGTGCTTATAATCCACGTCATGGCGGGCGCGTTCCGGTAAATCCAGTGAGAGGTATTGTGGCTGTAATTGTCGTAGAAATAGAGATGATCGGTGATGTCGTAGCGGACGTTAAAGGCGCTGTGTTCTACGCGAAACATGTTGTAATAATTCCCGGTACTGGCGGGGGCGGAGATGTGATTTTCCTTTCCCGTTTTGTCGTAAGTATAGGAGAGACCTAAATTTTCAAACTGTCCGTTGACTGCGTAGTTTTGCCGGCCGTAATTGCCCAGCGCCCCCCGGATACTGTTTTTCCGCTTGCCTTTGGTGATGATGTTGATGACGCCGCCGGTGGCTTCAGAGCCGTACTGCACCGCGCCGCCCCCCTTAACGATTTCGACGCGGTCGACCAGTTCCACGGGAATGTTGTCCAGGGCATATTTGCCGTTGGCATTGATGGGGATACCGTCCACTAAGACCAGCGTTCCTTTTTCTACCCCGCGGATGACGATCTTGCTGTTGTAGCTCGCTTCAGAAGTTCCCGCGGGTCCTAAAGCGTGGGCGATCAGGCCGGTGCTGTAGCGAAGGGCCTGCTGGATGTTCTCCGCCCCGGTTTTCGACAGGTCTTCATGGGTCAATACCTCTACGGTTGCCGCTGTGTCGATGTCATGGCGGGCCACGCGGTCGGCGGTGACGACGATCTCGTCCAGCGCGTAGGTGTCCAGTGCTTCCCCTGTGTTTTCAGCAGCAAAGGCGGCGCTGTCAGCGGCGAGCGCGGCGCCGCACGTTAACGCGATGGACAGGGCGCGCAGAGATTTCTTCGTTAGCTTCATTTCTTCTCCCCACTTTCTTTTATTTAGCTGTTTCCGATTCCGTGAAGGCCTCGGGATAGACGTTTCGGGCGATTTGCAAAATGGCGTCTCCCATGTGCTGGGTGTTGGAGGCGCGGTAGCGGTCCTTCAGGAAAAAGAACCGCCGATTTTTGACGGCTTTGGCCGTTTGGAGCGCCGGATCTCCCAATACCCGGTCGCGGATTTGACCGCCGTAATCGTTGGCGGCTCCGTCGTCGACGAACATCATGATGTCGGGATCGATCTGGAGGATTTGTTCGTCGGAGAGGTGGCTGCCATAGGCCATGTGGATGCGGGCAGCGCCGTTGATGACGCCGCTCTGGCGGCATATATCGTGAAAGAGCCCGTCGGGATGACCGAAGGCGCCCATGGAGGAAAAGCCCAAGAGAACCCGGCGCTTTTCCGGCGGAATGTCGGCGGTGCGGGACTTTACATAGGCGACTTTTTCGTCTAATTCGGCTAAAAGTGCCTGCCCGCGCTCCGGCTCGCCCACTGCCTCACTCATCTGCCGCAGGCGTTTTCGCACCATGTCGAGGTTCGTCGGCACTTCCATGCAGAAGACCTTGAAGCCCATTTCCTCTAAGGTGGCGATGGTTTCCGGCCGCGCCCGGAGCTGGGCGAAGATGAGATCGGGCTGCAGGGCGGCGATGGGCTCCGGCCCAGGATAGGCCGGGACGCGTCCCGCGACCCGGGCGGCTTTGTCAGCGGCTAGGGAATATTCGGGGTCGAGGGTGGGGGGCGATACGGCGGCAATCCGTTCCGGCGGCAGAAGATCCAGAAGGACTTCCTCAAGGCTCAGGGTGTTGCCGTAAACGCGCTGGGGCTTGGCGTCGAAATGGATGGTACGCCCCCGGTCGTCCACCACATCATAGCCGCCCGGCGCCTTGGCTGCCGGTTTTTCCCCGCAGCCGGGGAGTAAAAACAGCAGGCCCAACAAGAGCAAGAGATATCCCCGCCGCCGGAGGCTGTGCTTATCCGTCATAGGGCGCCCCTCCCTCGGCCGTTGCGGTTTCTTTTACGGTGAGTACATCAAATTGGCGCTCAACATCTCTCATCCCCACGGACCTCCCCCTTTATCTTCCTTTTCCTCGCGTCCTCTATGGAGCCCTTCCCACATAGACATCTTTTACGATAAACCATATAGTGTTCATACGGTCAAGAGGAGTTTCATAACGATTGTTCTCAGCCTGACTCAGGAGGAGAGCCGGAGCATCGCAGAAACGATTCCCTTGCTATCAGGTACAAATTTGCCGCATAAAGTGTTCGGTACATCGGCGGTAGTTTCCTGTGTCGATGGTTTTTCTTGCCTTGCACGGAGAAACATCGTACAATGAAAACGGAAGTTGGTTACATGATATGAGGTAGGAGGGAGATCTATGGAGGTCAATGCAAATCTGGCGCAGGATGTGTTCAAGGATGCGGGAGAGAGCGTCATCTTCGTCATGCTCTCGCTGAAGCGTGAAGATCTCGAGGCGGAGCGGGAAGTCATCGCCGACATGGCGGATCGGATAGAGGCGATTCAGCGCTCTATGAACATCCGCGTTGCACCCGAGACAGTGAAGCTCTCCTTCGGGTTCAGCAACCGCGCGTGGGAATATCTCTTTCCCAAGGCGGAGAAACCGAAGGAACTCGAGGATTTCAAGGGGGTAAACGGCGTACACCACACAGCTCCCGCAACGCCTGCCGATCTCTTCCTCCATGTGCGTGCAGGTCAGGCGGCAACGAGTTATATCGTCGTCGATCAGATCATGGGGTTCCTACGTCCCATCGTGGATGTGGTGGATGAGACGCACGGTTTTCACTATCTCGAGGGACGTGCGATCATCGACTTCATCGACGGTACGGAAAATCCTGTCGGTGCAGAGGCAGAGGAGTGGGCGATCATCGGGGCGGAGGATCCTGCGTTCATCAACGGCTCCTATGCCTTTGCCCAGAAATATGTCCACGACCTCGACGCGTGGCGTGCGCTGCCGACGGAGGTGCAGGAGAAGTACATCGGACGCAGGAAATACAGCGACCTCGAGCTCGACGATGAGGAGAAGGATCCGCGGGCGCACAACATCATCTCGCAGGACAACCGCGACGGTGAGGAGCACAAGATCGTTCGCATGAACGTCGTTTTTGCGAACCCCGGCGAGGGGGTGCGCGGCACTTATTTCATCGGGTACGCACGCCATTGGGATGTGACGCGGCAGATGGTCATCAATATGTTCACGCAGGATGACCGGCTGCTCGAGTATTCGACCGCAGTAAAGGGGCAGCTTTTCTTCATTCCATCGAAGGAACTCCTCGGACGTATCGCCGCGGGGGAATTGTTCTAAGGGCGCATTGGGAGTATCAGTATTTCCATAAGTGTGCACTGGGGAATAGGGTATAAGCCAAGAAATTTTGCTGCGATATCCGCTGTTGGTGTATCATTGATCTTTTTTGGCGGGAGGGGCCATAGGGAGCGTCGCGAAGGGACGCTGGTTCTCGCCAATTTCCCTGGCATCATCTTCGGCCTGACGGCTGCGATTACCGCCCGTCTCCAAATGCGCAAACGCAGCAACCGACACAGAGAGTGTGAATCTCCAGGAATGAGCAGCCCATCCGTATGGATGGGCTGTTTTCTATGCAGGTCGATTCTTTATTCGTGTTTTTAGAGTTTCGTGTCCAGTTTTGCGGGCCGGGGTTTACAAAATTTCGACCGAGAGGGTGCGTCGTTCATCGAGGAGGGGCCTCGTTAGATTGTATCAAAATTAGGGGTAAGACGGATTCGTGAAGCAGAATAAAACGTCTGTCGAGACAGGGAAAATATAAGAAAAACGGCTTTCCCTGTCTACGTTGCCGGATTTTCCGGGCGAAAACAGGGAGAGTCGTTTTCGTTGGACAAATATCAAAAGTGATGGAAGTTCCTCTGCGTTATAACCGGGCAGTGATAGCCGCGGTCAGACCAAAGACAATTCCTGGGAGGTTGGCAAAAATAATGGGCCAATCGCGGTCCTTTTTAAAAAAACCGTATCCAACCCATGTGGTGCAGTTGATGAAGGCGACAAGCGGTTGAATCCAGTCGCCTTGATGGCCGGAAAGATTTCCGACGATTTGCGGAATATAGGAGACATACATGCAGATAGATAAACCGGAGGCAATCGTTCCCACGATGGTTATCTTCTCTTTCATGGCCTTTTTGCCAATATCCGTTACCTTCTTTTCTAAACTTGATACTTCAGCGCTTACCTTTTCTTCCATCGTGATTCCTCCTTGGGGAATTGAGATAAAAATATAGCAGTATGGAATAGGATGCTGCGTTGTTTGCATTTTACTTGTCAGTAGGAATGAACGGCGTCTTGATTATACAACGGCAGAATACGAGAGTCAACGACGTCTATGGTTGATTGCACAGGAGTGGTTTTTGGATGTAAAATAAGTTGGAGAGAGAAAACAATCGTGGGCGTTGGGGGGAGAGCGGTTATGGATATGCTGCACGGGGCCATCGGCGGCAAGCTGCTTCGCTTTTCGCTGCCCATCGCCTTTACCGGCGTGGCCGTATTTCCCCGGGCGAGCAACATAGAGGGCCGTTTCCTGCCGCCGGGGGAGAAAATATATTTCTTGCGTTTACCCTATTGAATAGGGTATAATACAACTACTTAGTAAAGGCAACCGACAGAAAGCGAGAACATAGTGAGAATATGTACTGAACCACTACATAAAGGCAAGCGAAGCGCAGCCTGCGGATAGTGGTCATGGTATAATATGAACACTTAGCAAGCGCGACCGCAGGGAGCGAAAGCTTAGTGTGAATAATACCTAAGCACTTGATGAAGGCGAGCGTAAGCGAAGGCTGAGTTTAGTGCTTATGGTATAATAAGGATGAATCCTAACAACGAGAGGACAATTATGGAAATCTCGCGTGAGTTTATCCATGGTAAAAAATTCGACGTACAATGGAAATCTCTTGGCCTTGATGATAACGACCTAAAAGATTTACAGAGTCTTCTTTTGGAAAATCCTAAAGTCGGTGTGGTCATGCAGGGAACAGGACGCTTACGTAAAATGCGTTATGCGTATAGAAACCGCGGAAAATCTCATTCGGTTAGAGTTTGTTATGTTGATTTTGAAAAATATAGTAAAATTGTTTTCATTATGGTGTTTGCCAAGAATTCTATGGAAAATCTTTCACAAGCAGAATGTAACCACATTAAGATTTTGATTGATCGATTAGAGAAACAAATTGGAGGAGAGGATCAATGAGCAAAACCTATGATTTGATTGCGGATTCCTTCGATGAAATCATTTCGGATTATGAAGGAAACAGCGGAAAAAATCTACATCACGATATTCTTACGATTGATATTGCACCTGTTAAGAAATATACTGGCGCAGAAGTGCGTTCGATTCGATTAAAAAACAATCTCACACAATCTTTTTTGGCTAAATATCTTTGTGTTAGTAAAAAAACGATTGAAGCTTGGGAGTCAGGGCGTAATACACCAAACGGCCCATCAAGTCGGTTGTTGGAGCTATTAGATATGCAGTCTGTGTCTTTGGCAAAAGTGTAATTTCTGCCAATGGGGAAATACCTGTAAATTACTTTTTGACGTAATTTACAGGTATTTTTTGTCATCCTTCTTGGCGCATATTTCTTGTAACCTTACGACTGAAAAATGTTGTCTACGATTGGCATTGTGCATGATTTGCCGTTGGATGTAAAATAGGACGGAGAGGGAAAACAATCGTGGGCGTTGGGGGGAGAGCGGTTATGGATATGCTGCATGGGGCCATCGGCGGCAAGCTGCTTCGCTTTTCGCTGCCCATCGCCTTCACCGGCGTGGCCGAGCAGCTGTTTAATTCAGCGGATGTCCTGATCTTAGGGCAGTTCGTCGGCAAGGACGCTATGGCGGCGGTGGGGAACGACATCCCCGCCATCAGCCTCATGGTACTGCTCCTTTTAGGACTGTCCATGGGTGTCAACGTGGTCATGGCGCAGCATATCGGGGGGCGGCACGAAAAACGGGCGGAGGAAGCGGCCCACACGGCGATTTTAGTGGCGATTTTCATGGGGCTGCTGCTCATGCTGGCCGGGGAAGCGCTGACGACGGTGACACTGGATATTCTTGAAGTTCCGGCGGAGGTTTACGAGGACGCGGCTGTCTACTGGCGCATCTTCCTTGTGGCGCTGCCCTTTTTGGCCCTGTATAATTTTGAAGCAGCGATCTTTCGCAGTTCCGGCGACAGCCGGACGCCCCTCTACAGCCTCATCGCGGCCAGCCTGTTGAATGCGGTTCTCGATGTGGCGGCGGTTCATCTGGGGCTTGGCCTCTCGGGGGTAGTTTGGGCGACGGTCATCGCGTATGTGGTGAATGCGCTCATCCTCTGGGTGCTGTTGACTCAGGGACGGGCGAAAATCCGCTTGGCGGCCGCTAAGCTCCGCTTGTCTGCCGTTGAGCTGCTCCGTATCGTGCGCGTCGGGCTTCCGGCCGGGGCGCAGGGAATGGTCTTTGCCCTGTCAAACATCCTCATTCAGGCTGCCATCAACGGCCTCGGCCCTGACGCGATGGCCGCCTCCACGGCAGCGCTCACCATTGAGTTCAACGTGTACTGCTTTATGAACGCCTTCGGACAGGCGGTGACGACGTTTGTCGGGATCAACTACGGCGCGGGGAACATGGAGCGCTGCTTTGCCGTCGCCCGATCGGCCTTTAAGGTGGGGGGCAGCTTCATGGCGGCGCTGTCGCTTGCAGCCGCGCTCTTTGCGGAGCCGCTGCTGCGCTTTTTCAGCGACGATCCCGCCGTCATCGCCCTCGGCGTCGTTCGCGTTCATTATGTGACGGGATTGGAATTTATCAATGGCTTTTTAGATATTTTAACGGGGATGATGCGTGGCTACGGCTTCTCACTGCCTCCGGCGGTAGTGACGCTCATCGGGGTCTGCGGCATTCGCATCGCCTGGCTGCATACCTATTTCCCGGCGCATCCGGATTTTGTGGGGCTCATGCTCAATTATCCGGTGAGCTGGGCCGTGACGGCGGCTCTGTTGGGGATTGTCTATTGGTATTATCGCCGGGAAGTCCTGACGCCGCGCCGTGAGAGAGCGCGCCAACGCCCGGTGTGAAATTCGGCGTGTCAGCGGTTGGGCGAAACGTTGGCGGCGGAAGCGGGCAAGGGCCCATGGCCAATGGTTGGTAGCATAAAACAGTTGAGATAGGAGGACATCACCATGAAGAAATTGGTAACGTATTTTTCGGCCAGCGGCGTGACTGCGGAAAAGGCACAGGCGCTGGCGAAAATCATCGGGGCGGATATCCATGAGATCGCTCCCGCTGAGCGGTACACGGCGGAGGATCTCAACTGGACGAACAAGAAGAGCCGCAGCTCCGTGGAGATGAAGGACGCGGCGAGCCGCCCGGCGCTCTTGGAGAAGCCCGTCGATCTGTCGGGATACGATACCGTCTACATCGGCTTTCCCATCTGGTGGTATACCGCGCCTCACATCATCAACAGCTTTATCGAGAGCAGCGATTTGACTGGGAAACGGATCGTCCTTTTCGCCACTTCAGGGGGCAGTAACATCAAGAAAGCGATGGAGGATCTGCGGCAGGCATATCCCCAGCTGAACATCGTCGGCGGGAAAATGCTGAACGGCGCGGTATCAGGGGATATTGACGACGGACGGTAACAGCGTGCTGCAAGACAAAATCGCGGCAAAGGCATAGAAGGACGCGGGCAGTAGAAATGCGCCGCGTCAGGATCTACAGGAAGAGGAGGAAGGTTGATGACGATGAAAAAACTGACGGTTCTCTTGATGACACTGGTCATGACGGTGCTTTTGACGGCTTGCGGCAGCGATCCGGCGCCTCAGAAAACGACCTCGTCCGGCAGCGGTGTGGTCGGAGCAGCGGAGAAAGCGCCGAAAACGTCGACGGCGCAAGTCGGCGGCAAGACATTGGTGGTCTACTATTCGGCCACCGGACGGACGAGGACGGCAGCCGAAGCCATCGCCGCGGCCACGCAGGGGGAACTTTTCGAACTGGTACCGCAGCAACCGTACACGGAAGCGGATCTTGACTACAATAATAAAGACAGCCGCGTGTCGAGGGAGCATGAAGACGCCGCCGGCCGTCATGTGGCGCTGGTGAAAGATACGCCGGATAACTTCGCTGCCTATGATACGGTCTTTATCGGCTATCCCATCTGGTGGGGCAGCGCCGCCTGGCCGGTGGATGATTTCGTGAAGCATAACGATTTTTCCGGTAAGACGGTCATTCCCTTTGCAACCTCCCATTCGTCTCCCTTGGGCGCGAGCGGGCGCAACCTCGCCGCCATGGCCGGAACCGGGACCTGGCAGGAAGGCGAATGCTTTGACCAAAGCATGACGAAGGAAAAGGTCACGGACTGGGTGAAAAGCTTAAAGTAAAGGGAGCGCTGCATTTATCAGCGCCCTGAAGAAAAGTTAAGAAAAGAGACGCCCGCTGCGTACGGACACTTCACGGGTGCCGTTTTGCGGAGGGCGTACGGCGGAAAGAGAAACCGGCCCCCACGGTCAGGATGTGCCTGACGGTGGGGGCCGGTTTTTTGTATGTAGAAAACCCCCGGTTAGACCGGGGGTTCAGAGAACCTATAGG